>JAIWDV010000046.1:0-8838 GCA_048632525.1 Bacteroidales bacterium
GTAGAATTCAGGACTTCAGGGATTTGGGAATTGAAATATGAATCTTTTCCTTATCTTAATCCCTCAATCCCTAAATTCACAATTCCTCAATTTGGCTCCATATAACCATTATGATGAGGATGGTGTCCAAAAAACGGATCTAGTTTTTAGATGCAATAACGAGATCTGAAGTTATGGGGAATTGGGGATATGCCGCCTAAGGCTCTTGAGGTAAACATCGCCGACAGCCGTGTTGATGTAACGGTTGATCAGAGGTACGAAATCCTGAAGGAGGTTATGGGAGAGTATTACGGCCTTAAAAAGGGCGTTCAGACCTTCCTGGAAGAGCTCTGCCATCCGTACAAGAACTGGGAATTTATTGTGAGGGAAGCCAGGGCTTATTCGTTGAATTATTTTGACGTGCTAACGACCCATCCCAAAGGACCGGAGGCAGCGAGGCTGTATGTTGACATATTTTTTCAGGCCGTTGATTCTTCTCTTAATGAGTCAGTAAAACTCAACGCGGTGGATAACCTTCTCGTTTTTATTCAGAAAATCATCAAGGATTCGGGCAGAGAGCTCTTCAGATTTCTGGGTGTGTTGGACTATGCATTTGAGCAGATTCGACAGTACCCGGAAGAAAATTTCTTTTTATTTGTGAAAAGTTTTTATCAATTGGATAAGCTCGGGAGAATCTATTCCCAGTCAGCCCCTTCCGGATCTGACTTCACCGCTATTAACCGTCTTTTGAAAGAATACTACCGATATACCTATCATTACTGGTTCGAACAAGGTGATGCAGGGCTCTGGTTTGAAAAAGAGTCCGGCGATGCCATTGAAGATGCAGGATTGGGTGAGATTTTTAAATCAGTTTCACATAAACAGCTAAAAGCATGGCAAAATGAACTGGCACGCATTAGTGAGAAATCGGATGGGAACCCGGATAAAATTCTGAGCCGACTGGCTAAGCTTCCCGGATACGGTCAGATTGTAGGCCTTTACAGTGAGATTCCGCAAAAACTCCTAAGTGCCGGGAGAGATAAAGAGAAGGGGAATCAGTGGAAATTGATATGCCTTCTCCATATCATGGATCTCACAGGCCTTTCATCAATCCATGAGGAGACCTTAAGAGACATTAATCGAACCCTTTCCTGGCTTATACAGCATGAAAACCAGCAGGTTATCAAGCAAGCCCTGGAAAAGACCTTTGCAATTTTAAAAATCAGTGCAGAAAAGTTTCCGGGGACAGCATTGAACTGTGTTTTGAACATGGGCCGCGGGGTCTATAAGACGGATAAGCACGATCTTGTGGATTTTTTTATGGATTCGGTCGTATCCCTCGGATTCCAGGCACCTGAGATAAAGGGGGTGGGGGATGACTGGCAAGTGCTGGCCAATTCCGCCCATATTCAGAATATTCGCACCTGGCTCGAACTCATTGAACTTGATCCCAAATGGTCTAAAAAGCTGCTGTCCAGTTTGATCATTCACCTTTCATTGAGCGGGGTTTTCATTAGAGATACAGACCTGTTTCCCCGGGATATCACCCGGTTTTTGAACAGCGACATTAACCCTGTTTATAACCTTGCCAGGCAGTTGACTCGTCTTTTTCCTGCCTATTTCAATGACATCGGAGCCGAGGGAAGGCTCAGGGACATCTCCACCAGGATCGATGAAATTTGTCTTCGAAGGGATCCTCTTACTCACTTCTTGAGAAAGCAAAGTCATGTGGAGAGCAGTAACCAGACCGTCGGGCTGATGGAAGGGACCCTGAATTTCTGGAATACCAAGGCCAAAGAAGGGCTAAAGCCTTTTGTGCCCCCCAATATTTATGAGCAGATCGAGACGGAAGGGCCATACATTGAAGGGGTGCACCGGGTAGTCAGCCATATTTATCATACCGAGGGTTTTGACCATGTGACAGGCATGTTGCATGTTAAAGGAGATCGTCTTAAGGAAAAGGTCTCTGACATCCCCGGGGTATCTGATCTTGATATAGAGAGGGTGGAACTGGCCATCACCCTCTATAAGCTCCTTTACCAGAAATACAACCTGGGATTCACTGAAATAGATGGGTATCTGGGCCAGTTACAGGCCAGCGGGTTACCCGATCTTGGAAAACTTAAAAAGGCTTTTGAGGAGGAGGACAGGAAGAAAAAGCTCATAAAACTATTGGCTTACCTCGAAAGATTGAAGGAGGTCATCCTTTCCGGCGAAGGCTATGAAATCAGGGAGGATATTTACAGAAAACGGCATTTTGCAGTGGATATCCCTTCTATGTATGGCAGCTATCATGAGATGAAATTTGATGCACTGGGCCTGTCGTTTCGCCTGGAGAATATGGTGAATGTGATTTTCGAGAATATTGTAGAGGAAATTGATCTGGGACTTATCACTAAGGCCACCTTCCACCAGATTTATGACTACCTTCGTCTATTTGATTTGGCCCTGAAGCTGGATGGCATGTCATCCTTAGAGATGGAAAGGCAACTGGATCTGTTGGCACACTCGCTCCAGGTCAAGGGGTTCTCATTTACCCAGTACTTGGACATCTTTCGTGGCTTTTCCCAGGCTGTAAGCAACATTGTGAACGATTATTTTAATAACATTCATCAGGATAACCTCTCCAGGATCTTGGGGCAGGTGCCTGCCGAAAGGTTAATGGACAAATATCTTCCGTCCGAAGAGGTGGATGACCGTGAAAAACTGGAGCACCGTGTGACAGAAATCTTTTTGCGTGACAGGATTGCTTCTTCCCTGGGCCTTCAGCAGCTTGACCTTTTTCTAAGCCGTATTTTGAACACCCTTTACCAGCAGTCACACGAACTGCCAGCGGAGACCCTTCGCCTGTTGCTCAATTATGACCCTAAAAAGGCAGTAACGCCAATTTATCCTGTAAAAAAAGACCTTTTCGACATTATCCATCTGGGTAACAAGGGGCTGAATCTGGTCAAATTAAGACGTTTTGGTATGCCTGTTCCACCGGGGTTTATTATCACCACCGAGGTTTTCAGGTGCCGTGAAATTGTTGATAATTATCCGCCTGCAAAGAAAAACTTTGAAGATCAGGTGGCCTTGGAGGTGGCCGCTGTCGAAAAATTGGCCAGGAAGACCTTTGGTGACCCCAATAACCCCTTGCTCTTCTCGGTGAGGAGCGGGTCATCCATTTCTCAACCGGGCATGATGGACACGTTCCTTGATGTGGGGATCAATGAGGCGATTGTTCTTGGGATGGTTGCCCGGACAGGGAATGAGTGGTTTGGGTGGGATACGTATCGGAGGTTTCTCCAGTCCTACGGCATGGCTTTTGGTCTTTTAAGAGATGATTTTGATGCCATTATTGATGATTTCAAACAACGCCTGGGTGTGCCCTTTAAAAAAGACTTTGCTGGCCAGCAAATGAAGGCCATTACAATGGCTTACAAGTCGCTTATACAGGACAGCGGCATAGAGATAGAATTGTCCCCTTTTGGTCAGCTTCACGTGGCGATTCAGAAGGTGTTTGATTCCTGGAAAACGCCAAAGGCAGAAACCTACCGCAGGATCATGAGCATTTCCGATGATTGGGGCACGGCTGTTACGGTTCAAGCCATGGTTTTCGGCAATTTTTCCAGTGAATCAGGGGCCGGGGTCTTTTTCACACACAACCCGCGGTGGTCCGGAGACATGGTGACATTGTGGGGCGACTTCAGCCCTGGAAATCAAGGAGAGGATGTGGTTTCAGGACTGGTCAGCACATATCCCGTTTCAATAAAGCAGGCCGAGATCGAAAACAGGCCGAAAGATACTGCCCTTGAGACCTCATTCCCGGCTATCTATCAGACCATGAGTGATTGGGCAAATGACCTTTTTTATGAGAGACACTGGAGCCCACAGGAAATGGAATTTACATTTGAAAGTCCTGACACAGAGGACCTTTATTGTCTCCAGACCAGGGATATGGTCATAAGAGAGAGGACCAAGGTCTATTCTTTTGATATGGCCCAGGAAAAGCACGTTAAGTTCCTCGGGCATGGTATTGGGGTGAGCGGAGGGGCCATGACCGGGAGAATAGTATTCACTCTGGAAGAGATCAAGCACTGGCGCAAGGCAGAGCCTGAAACTTCACTGATTATCGTCAGGGGTGACACGGTTCCGGATGACATCAGGGAGATCCATGAGGCCGACGGCCTGCTTACGGCTCGGGGAGGCTCCACTTCACATGCCGCAATTGTAGCGCACAGGTTAGGTAAGACCTGTGTTGTGGGATGCGCAAACCTGGTCTGTATGGAGAGACAAAGGACCTGCTCATTTAATCAGGAATTCCTGAAATCAGGTGACTGGGTCAGCATTGACGGCCTGGAGGGGTCTGTGTATGCTGGTCAAATGAAGATTAGGAAGGTTGAAAGTAGTTAAGACCTCAATTATTTATAGGTGAGAGGACAATGGAAGATCTGATAGGAAATGGCAAGAACAGTGGACTGAAACTGGGTATCAATGGGCTTGGAAGAATAGGAAAACTTACACTATGGCACCATATTGCCAGAAAATATTTTGATGAAGTGGTGGTCAACGTGGGGCGAAATGTGGGTGCGTCGCTTACAGACCTTGCCCACTATCTGGAAAGAGATTCTACTTATGGATCCCTTGGTGGATACCTTTTTGGACATAGGGCACATAAGGTAATCCGGGACTTGAACGAAACAGCCGGAACCATGACTGTCGACGGCGTAAAAGTTACGGTCTTGCGGCGGTTTAGAAATCCAAAAGATATTGACTGGCGGGAGCATGGTGTAAAGCTGGTGGTGGATACAACAGGGCAGTTTCTTGATCCGACCGTTTCTTCTGATGACCCAAAAGGATCCATAAGAGGTCACCTCGAAGGTGGGGCTATAAAAGTCATTGCCTCGGCCCCTTTCAAAATAAAGGATGAGACAAAATCCATGCCCGATGATGCCGTGACTACGGTCATGGGAATCAATGAAAATGATTATGATCCCCGTGCGCACAGGATTATTTCCAACACGTCGTGCACAACGACCTGCCTGGCCCACATGATGAAGCCGCTTCTGGATTTTTTTGGTCCCCAAAGAATCCTTTCCGCTTCAATGTCAACTATTCACGCCGTAACAGGCTCCCAGGAGGTGCTTGACCGGCTTCCCAAATCGGGGGCAAGCGATCTGAGAAAGAACCGGAGCATCATGAACAACATAATATTGACCAGCACAGGGGCTGCGAAGGCACTTGAGCTTGTGATTCCTGAGATGAAACAGATTGGTTTTATCGCTGAATCTGTGAGGATTCCCAGTACTACGGGATCATTGATTATCCTGGTGGTGAACCTTCAGGAAGAACCTTCCGGTGAATCGATCCGGAGGGAGGTGATTAATACCATTTACAGGGAGGCTGCCGCTCGTGATTCCCATGGTTATCTTCACTATACGGAGGAACAAAATGTTTCCTCCGATATTATCGGTCTTCCCAGGGCTGCGGCCATCATTGAGGGACATGAAACCCATACACGCACAGCCGATGTCAACATAGACTTGCAGAAGGTGTGTCAAATGGGAGAGCAGCCCGCCCCAGTCAGATCAAATCAAGGTAATCAGGACATACTGAAAGTTGCGATCACCCAGACGGTTATTTATGGGTGGTATGATAACGAACTGGGCAGCTATGTGAATATGCTGGGGGATCGCACGGTGTCGGTAGCGGAGGCCATGTAGGACGCAGAAAACCTGAGCCTCGAGAAATACCGGAAAAGTTACAAGTGAACTAAAGTTTGAAGTGAACTAAAGTTAATGAGTCGCTTCGCTCCATCTGTTTTTATAAAAAATAGAATTCCACAACTTTAGGCACTTTAGTCCCTCCGCGGGATTAGACACTTCACGCTTTTTCAATTTTGCAATTTTCTGCACGTTTTGAGCAGAATTTTATCGCTAAGGTACTAAATTCCTAACCCGGAGTTTACCCGTAAGGGTTTTATCCACAGGGTATTGAGCAAATACAGGAAAACCTAATCTGACAAAATATAATTAATTTGTTGAAATTACGAGGCATAAAATTACAATTCCCAAAACTGAAAATATTTCCTATGAAATCGTTTAAGGATCGCCATTTAATCCAGCTCATCATAGTCGATCAAGGACCCCTCGAGTTATGAATAAGATTCACATTCTGCCAGAAAAGGTGGCATCTCAAATCGCAGCAGGCGAGGTTGTGGACAGGCCCGCTTCTGTTGTCAGAGAATTGATTGACAACAGTATTGATGCTGCTGCGGATAGGATTTTTGTGAGAATTGAAATGGGCGGGAAGGGCTTGATCAAGGTTAATGATAACGGCGTGGGCATGTCCAGAGACGATATCCTTTTATGCGTGGAAAGATATGCCACAAGCAAGATAGAGACAGCTTCTGATCTTTTTTCTGTGAAATCTTTTGGGTTCAGGGGGGAGGCGCTCCCAAGCATTGCCTCTGTATCCCGGACAGAAATTGTCTCACGCCCCAAAGACCAACTGGCAGGTCACAGGCTGAAGATTGCGGGTGGAAGACTCATTTCCATAGAGGAAACAGGCGCGCCTGCCGGCACAATCATTGAAGTGAGGAACCTTTTCTACAATATCCCGGCCAGGCGGAAGTTCCTGCGTGCCGTGAGAACTGAAACAGACCATATTATTGATGTCTTCTCGCGGGTTGCACTGCCGTTTCCCGGTATTGCCTTTAGGCTGGAAGACGCTGGAAAAACGATCATGAATCTTCCAGCCTCTGATCAGCACATACAGCGGCTCCATTCCTTGATGGGACGGAAAGTGGCAGGGGCCATGATAGAGGTACAAGAAAGAAACCATGATCTGGGCATCAGCGCCTATTTAGCTCCTCCGGACCTGAGTAGAACCAGAGGGGATCGTTTGTTCGTTTATGTAAACGGCCGGAATATCAGGGATCGACTTGTGACTAAGGCTGTGCTGGAAGGCTATGGACAACGACTCATGAAAGGACAGTATCCTCAAGCCGTTATTTTTATAGAAATTGATCCTTCAAAAGTGGATGTCAACATACACCCAACCAAACAGGAGGTACGATTCCACAATAGCCGTGATGTTTTCCAGTCTATCGTTTCCACTGTTGGAAAGGCACTTGGCCAGAGCTTTCACCCCTATATTGGTCCAAAACCTCAGCAGGAAGGCAGCTTTTTTCAAAAGGAAGCCCTTAGTATATCTGAGCCAGTTTGGAAGTATTACCAGACAGAACAAAGTCCGGTCGTTCCTTTTAAAGTGGAGGAGCGCGAACAGTCCCTGATTAGAGAAACCCCCCGGGTAATCGGTCAATTGGGAAATACCTACATCCTGTGTCAAGTGAGAGATGGGCTTCTAATGGTTGATCAACATGCGGCACACGAAAGAATCGTTTATGAAAATCTAAAAAAAGGGGCTAAAAGCTCGCGGATTGAAGCCCAGACCCTCCTGATACCTTTTAAGCTCGAGCTCAGTACAAAAGAGCAAAGGATCGTTCTGAAAAACCGTGATCAGTTGAATCGTTTCGGCCTTGAACTTGACCATTTCGGGGGCAACACGTTTTTGTTGAGGTCGGTCCCCGCGATCTTAAAGAATGTTCAGTGGGATGCTTTTTTGTCGGAACTCATAACAGAACTGGAGGATGACAAACTGGATGATGACATCGTCCTGGACAAAGCATTGACGGTCATGGCCTGTCATGGGGCAATCCGGGCAGGCCATCCAATGACTCACGAGGAAATCAGCCATCTCCTGAGTGAGTTGGAAGATATGGAAATACCCACAAACTGCCCGCATGGAAGACCCATATTCAAGCACTTCACCTATTATGAAATTGAGAAGATGTTTAAGAGGATTGTGTGAACGGTTACAAATTGAGATTGTTTCAATGACCAACAACAGTGGACCAAAAGTCATTGTTATTGCCGGGCCTACGGCAAGTGGAAAGACTTCCCTCGGTGTGGAACTGGCATTGGCTTTAGGAGGGGAAATCGTCAACGCAGATTCCATGCAAGTCTATCGGGGGATGGATATTGGCACGGCCAAGCCGACATCTGAAGAACAAAAGGGTGTTGCGCATCATCTTATGGATGTGGTGGACCCTGATGAAGAATACAATGCGGCCATGTATCGGTCTATGGCACTTCCTATCATAACGGATATCCTGTCAAGGCGGAAGATGTGTTTTGTGGTAGGTGGGACAGGACTTTATATAAAAAGTTTGCTCTCAGGACTCTTCGAATGTCCGCCTGCAGATCCGGAACTGAGGGAATCACTATACCGGGAATGTGATCTTCTGGGAACCGGGAAGCTCCATGAAAGGCTGAAACATTTAGATCCTGAAAGCGCAGGTAAAATCCACCCCAATGATCGTGTGAGGCTGATAAGGGCCCTTGAGATTATCCAACTCACCAATCGGCTTCCTTCGGCCCTCAGCGGGGAGCACGGTTTCAGGGACAGGCCTCTAAACGCGCTAATGCTTTGTATGAAAGTAAGCAGGGAACAGCTTTATGAACGCATTAACAAGCGAAGCGTGTCCATGGTGGAAGGGGGTTTGGTAGAAGAGACTGAAAACCTTCTAATACAGGGTTACTCACCCGATCTAAAACCCATGAAGGCCATAGGATACAGACATATAGTAAAGCACCTGAAAAGGGAATGGACTCTTATTGAGGCGATCAATAGAATTCAAAGAGACACCCGAAGATACGCCAAGCGACAGCTAACATGGTTTCGGGCTGACCCTGAAGCCAGTTGGGTTGATCCTGAGGATTTTGATCTCATTTTACAGAAGGTTAAAGATTTTGCACGTCTGGATATTCGACATAAGCCCAATCTCAAACAGCAAGTCCCGGTATAAGGTGGGCA
>JAIWDV010000047.1:0-8623 GCA_048632525.1 Bacteroidales bacterium
AATCCAAACGGATGCCAGCCTCATTCAGAGCCTTAATAACCCCAATATGTGCCCACCCGCGGGCAGAACCGCTGCCAAGGGCTAAACCTATCTTTCTCCGCAATTCAAAACCCCTAAATCACTAAACCTATTGTTCTGCCGTTTCCTCTTTTTCGAGACGCTTCAGCCTCTTTTCAATCTTGCTGATGTCTTCTTTTGTGGCCAAATTCATTTTCCCCAGAACCTTCTCCACTATGCCTTCTATCTTTGTCTCCAGGTCTTTTTTAGCTTTTTCGGACTTTTTCACCAGCTCATCGACCAGTTCTTTCCCTTCCTTCTCAGTCATCTCTCCTTTTTCCATTAACTCCTTGGCCATTTCCTCGATTTTATCTCTGGTCATGGCGGCCAGTCCTACCCCTGTCAGCATTGTCTTCTTGATAATATCAAACATGATTTTGCTCCTTTCTAAAAAAATTGTGAACTCAGTTCGCTTCGCTCACATTTGGAATAATGGAATGATGGAATACTGGGTAAAATTCAACCTCATTATTCCATGATTCCACCATTCCATTATTCCATGTGACTGGCATAAAAAAAAGATGCCATTAAAAACCCTTCATTTCAATAAGTTGTACAATTCCCGAGATGTCTGAATTACCTTGACCGGATAAGCAGCAAAGGCCGGTCTGCACGATTCAAAATGCCCGCAGCCACACTCCCATAGAACACCCGGGACAAACCGCTCCGACCGTGACTGGCGATAGCAATAAGGTCCACATTTTCGCTTTCAGCAGCAGCTATGATCGCGTCTACAACGGGGCCATTAACAACACGCACCCTGGACTCAATACCTTTTTCGCGGAACTCCCCTTTTATGCCAGCGAGATAGACTTCTGCTTGCTTCTTTTTTTTCTCCACTTCTTCCTTATACTGCGCATAAAAAGCAGTTTCAGATCCTACTATAAAAGTATTCGGCTCGATCACTTGGAGGAAAACCACTTTTGCGTCAAAGCGCCGTGCCAGTTCTTCCACATGCTTTAATATCGACTCCGCTCTTTTTGAACCGTCTAAAGGGGTTAGTATTGATTTATACATAGCACAATCCTCCTTCCTGTCAGGGATGCGACGACTCAGGCCGTCTGGTTATGTTTCCACCCAATGTTCGGTTCTCAATTTTATACCCTTTTAGGTTCAAGAACCACTCCCAATTCCCATCAGCAATCCGTGCGGGTTAAATATCTCCGCCAAAAATTGCTTTTTTGTCGGCGATAAGGTTATGCATTCCCATGACCTGATACATTTTTAGGAGTGAAATGAGCCAACTGATTGTTGACTCTGCTCCCTGGTTCTCATTGACTCCATCCGGTTGAAGGCCATCGCAGCACCCACCTGTTTCAAAATCATACAGGACTACATTGAGATCATTTCGGCCAAGAAACCATCCCAGGCAGCGCTGGGCCTCTTGAAACCACTTGAAGTCTCCTGTTGCTACATAGACATCAATGCAGGCATCAATAAGGCTCATGGCCTCTATGGGCTGCTGGTCAAAGTTTGCCTTTTCACCACCTCGTGCATACCATCCTGAGTTCCCGATGACGGATAGATGCCCGTCTTCGGCGGTTTGTATCTGGAGGAGCCATTCAAGTATACGTGTCCCTGTCTCGAACATCTCAGGATCCGGTATCCACTGGCCTGCCAGTACCATTGCATGGGGAATCTTTGCATTTGCATAGGTTATGGTGTCTTCACACCACAGCCATCCCTCACGGCAGTTGTCCTTAAAAAGGTGAAACAATTTTTCCGCCAGTTCCGTCCTGAGCCTGCGGACTTGTGAGTCTCCACCGTATTTGTTGAGATAGGCATCAAGACCGACAACGCTAAATGCCCAGGAGCGAGGTGAACCGAAGGTCTCCAGGCGAATGAGCCCATCATGAAATAAACGCATGGCCATATTGCGTATACCATCGTTTGGGGCATACTTGACCGCTATGCCGAGCGCCCAGATGGCCCTTGCATGGGAATCTTCGCTGCCGCCATCCTCCAGCCATCGCCTGTCATAGGAAAGAAAATTTCTGAACCTGGCATTTTCCGGATTGAAGGCAAAGTGGAGAAAGGCAAGATACTTTTTTAGAATCGGCAGGATCGTTTTGTCTTTACGCAGTGAGTAATATATGCACAGGGCAATAAGGGCCCTTGCATTGTCATCGGTACAGTAACCGTGATTTAGGTTCGGGACATTGTACGTGGCATGCTGGAGAATACCTGTGTCATCTGTTATGCTCTTTAGATGGAAAAGATCTATCTCGGGAAGTTCGTCCAGGACCTGGTGATCTTGCCTGGCCACTGTCAGATCTCCGGGTATTTGCCTCCGGAGTTTCCAGACCTCCGAGATCAGATCCAGGTGACCACGTGCCACTTCCTCGAAGACCATTGATCTTCCATATTGATATGCCTGCGAGCACATTTCGTCCCGTTCCTGATTGTTTTCCAGGAGTCTTATGATTTCCAGCGCCATCGAGTCAGGATCGTTAAAGGGGACAAGTCTCCCACGTCCATCACCCAGGACTTCTTCTGCATACCAGAATGATGTCGAGACGATCGCGGCGCCAACTCCAATGGCATAGGCAAGTGTGCCTGAAGTTATCTGCTCCTTCTCCAAATATGGTATGGCATAGATCTTTGCACTCTGGAGATACTGTATTAATGTTTCATCCGAGACGAACTGGTTGTGAAATATGATGTGGTCCTGGATATCCATTTGGTTTGCCAGTTGCTGGAGACTATGCCTGTAGGCATCGCCTGCAATTTCCTTAACATGGGGATGGGTTTGCCCCAGAACCAGGTATACGACTTCGGGGAATTTATCAATGATGGCCGGCATTGCCTTTATCATATTTTCTATTCCCTTACTGGGGCCAAGGAGTCCAAAGGTAAGTATCATATCTCTGCCCTTAATACCGAAAAGATTGTTATACTTACCTGGCTTTCCAAATGAAGCGTTTGGGATTCCGTGGGGGATAAATGAAATTTTATCCCCTGGTACACCATAGATATGGACAAGCAGTTCTTTCGCCTTATGGCTCATGACCAGCAAGCGATCAGAAAATCGGGCTATTTCTTTTATGATGACCTTTTGCCCGTGGGTAGGTTCTCTGACAACGGTGTGGAGGTTGGTAATGACGGGCATACGCAAGGCCTTCAGCATATGAAGGATATACGATCCGTCCTCCCCGCCGAATATGCCAAATTCGTGCTGGAGAATGGCAACTTCATACTGATTGGCATTGAGAAAATCAGCGGCCCAGTAGTAATCTGCCTGAACATTTGCCCGGACACTGAATTTGACGCGGTCAGGATAGTCATACCCTTCTGGTATATCGTCCATGGCGACCACGATAAGGTCAGAATTCTTTTCTATCTCCAGGGCAAGTGCATTACAGAGGTTGGTTGTATAGGTGGCAATTCCACACCGGCGTGGTAGATAGTTGCCGATTACCGATATCCTTGATACCTTAGCACTTCTTTTGGTTTCCACCATGCGATATGTGTTACCTCCGCTCTTTTGGTGTTTTCTGCTGCATCAGGTTTTTTTCATAAAATCTAATAATTCCCTGACCGGAATAGAGGCAAAACCTGACTTAGTATCAGACATCCCGTAGGGTATGATCAAGTCTCCATTGTGAAGGATAGAACCACATGTATAAACCACATTAGGCACATAGCCATCCCGTTCTTCCTCATTGGGGGTAATGAGAGGTTCAGGCAGCCACCCGATTATTTTTGTTGGGTCGTCCAAGTCTAAAAGCAGGGCACCAATGGAGTATTGCCTCATTGGCCCTACACCGTGTGTCAGCAGGATCCATCCCTCTTCGGTTTCCACAGGGGAACCGCAATTCCCGATCTGGACAAACTCCCATGGTCTGGAGGGTTCCTGTATAATACGGGATTCTTGCCAGAAATGCATGTGGTCTGAAAACATTATGTGATTGTTTTCTCCATCCTGCCTGGAGGCCATCACAAATTTTCCATTGATGCGCCTCGGGAAGAGGGCCATTCCCTTGTTCTGGACTGCTTTACCGTTGAGGGTAAGGATTTTAAAGGTGACAAAATCCTTTGTTTGAATCATTTGGGGTAAAATAGTACGGCCATTGTATGCAGTGTATGTAGCGTAATAGGTTGTATCTCCGTTGTCATCAACAAAGCGCACAAATCTGGCATCTTCGATCCCCATGCTCTCATTCTCTGAGACCGGGAAAATTGCCCTTTCGGACATTTTGCGATCCGGGCTAAATTTTATTTCGTAGTTGGATTTGGCAACCCAGGAAACGATATCAACCGTCTCGCTCTGCATAGTATCAGGGAAGATCCGTTTCTCCAGGAGTTCCATTATTTCATGCTTTCCCTGTTCATAGGTAAATTCAGGGGGTAATCTCTCCAGCAGGTAAGTTGTTATTTCATTGCAGGCATTCATTTCATTTAGTTTCAACTGGAACAGGTGTTTGTCAAATGTAGGGTTTAATTGGATTTCAGGTGTTTCAACAACATCGCTGACAGGATCTAATGAAATGTTGTTATCCGCATCAATCTTTCCGGTCCTGAATTCAATGGAGGATATGTGGCCTTCTCCCACCGCCCTGAAGCTCATAATGAACCGGATACACCCCTCGGGAAGGCCGGCCTGGTTTGGATGCAATACGATGGAAGGGTTAAAGAGCGCTGCCGATTCAATGGAATATTCCATAGTAAAGTATGCGCCCATCAATGCCCGTTTTTTGTCAGATATCACGACATCTTCGGGAATGAGTTTTTGGATCCTTTGAAAATTGTTTTCAAAGATCACCCCAATATCCCTGTGTCTCTCTGAGAAATTCGTCAGCACCTGTTCGAACAGATCAGAGACTTTTTCTTCCGATAAATCCAAAATGCGCTCTATAATTTTTTTGTTGCGATCGTCACCGCCAGGGAGATAAGGGCGCGCTATCACCCTCGTAGTGTCTTTGATATATCTCCCTCTTTTTCTTAAGACTCTTGACTCTACATTCATTTTGTCACCCTTTACAAATTTATATGGGCTGTCTTGGATCATTTAAACATAGCTCCACCAGATCAGCAATACTGGCTGTACCCGCGCACATTACGGTGTCAGCACCGCCCCAGTACACCTTAACCGTGCCATCTTCTTCAGGGACTGCCCCACAGGTGAATACCACGTTGGGGACATAGCCAGTCAACTCCCATGGGTCCTGGGGTTGTAGAATCCACTGGTCGGAAACACCTATGATAGTGGATGGGTCCTTTAAGTCATGGAGGGCAACCCCCAGGCGATACACCGCCCCCGCCATGGTCTGGAAAACACCATGGTAGATGTGGAGCCATCCTCTGTCAGTCCTGAATGGGGGCGCACCGGGTCCCACCTTCAGTTCATCCCAGTGATACTGGAGCGGTTTCATAATAAGCCTTGAATCTCCCCAGTGGACAAGATCGGGGGAATATGAAATCCAGATGGACCAGGGAGTTATCTCGGTATGGGGCCTATCAAGCCGGACGTATCTGTCCTGAAATTTTTCCGGGAAGACAACTACATTTCTCATGTCTGCCTGGCTTATGAGCGCTATGCGCTCTATGTGCTCAAAGTCTCGGGTGCGTGCAAGCGCAATCCGGGCCCCATGCCGTGAATAGGCGCTGTAGGTTAGCGTGTAGTAGTCCTCCAAAGGGGAAATGCGTAGGTCTTCTACACCAAATTCTTCATACTCTGCGAAGATGCCATGCTCCGCAGGCACAAGGAATGGTTTGGGCATTACTTTGAAATCGAAGCCATTATCACTTTTGGCAAGTCCGATTATGGAGCGGCCATTATGGAGATGCGACCTGAACAGCATCATATAACTGCCTGCATGTTTAACAATCCCTGCATTGTGGACGGTAGCGACAGGGTAGGGGACATCATCAGGGGTGAGTATTGGATTTTCCGGGTATCTTTTAATGATTGATTTTATGCCAGTCATCAAGGTCCTCTCTTCCTCAGTTGTGTCTGAACGAAAACCAGGTTATCAGTGTCCCTCAAGCCTGGTCATCTTGAGTATCCGCCGGTATACATCGATGTAGTCTTTTGCCATGCGGTCTGCCGTGAAACGCTCCTCCACCACCCTCCTGCAGGCTGATCTTTCGATCATAGGGATATCATGGACCGCAGCGACCGCTTCATCCACTGTCTGAACCAAAAAACCATTATGGCCATGGTTGATTAGTTCGGGCATACTCCCCCTATTAAATGCGATAACCGGCGTACCACAGGCCATGGATTCAACCACTGACAGGCCAAATGGTTCATCGAAATTGATGGGATGCAGCAGTGCATAAGCGTTTCCGAGGAGACTATCGCGTTTTTCGGGTCCCGCACTTCCTACGTAAATAACGCTCCTTCCATCTATGAATGGCCTTATATTTTTTTCGTAATATTGTGGGTCCTGAATAATCCCGGCCATGATAAGTTTCATGCCGCTTTTCTTTGCGATCTCAATTGCTTCCCCGGCACCTTTATCAATATGAATCCTGCCAAAAAAGAGTAAATATTCACCGGGCCTTGGCTGAAAGGTAAATTGAGAGATGTCGATGCCGTGATAGACATTTGCCACGTAATCCAGTGAATCAAGCCTGTCAGCCTTGCTGATAGATACATAAAAGGCCCTGTCATTGTATTTTTGATATACAGGGTATATCTTAGGAGAAGAAAAGCCATGAATAGTCGTGATGACTGGGGTTGAGATCAGGCCGCTGTATGTCAGGGGTAGAAAATCAAAATTATTGTGAATCAGATCGAATTCACCTGCGTGTTCAAACACCTCCGATATATGCAGACACTCCCAGACCTTGGGTTCTATTGACCTGTCTTCTTCGTATCCCTTTTTGCAAATCGCCCGGAGCCTGGCGCTAGTAAGGGAATCTCCGGTGGCAAAGAGGGTGACATCAATCCCTCTCTTCACCAAGGCTTCTGTCAAGAGAGACACCACGTTCTCCCAGGGCCCATAATGCCTTGGTGGGGTTCTCCATGCGATAGGGGATATCATTCCAATTTTCATAGGTCATTTCTCTCAGTAAATCAACAAGAGTTAATAAATCGGGACCTTTTTTGCCGAAACAAACACGATATCATCGTACAGGAAGTCGGAAGTCAGCTCGCTGAATCCTGCACGTGTCAACATAGACTCGATCTCCGCCAGGCCATAATAATTCTCATTCCAGAGCGTTTCTGCTTTGCCGCCTTTAATAGGATCCACTACTATGAACTTCCCGCCAGGCCTCAATACTCGTCGAGCCTCTTCCAGTGCCTGCGGCAGACGCTGAATCTCGTGCAAAGAGTAAAGCATGATAAGAGAGCCGAAGGATTCATCAAGAAAGCAGAGTTTCTGTGCATCCCCGGCAGCGAAGAGCACAAGATGCGAAATGCCCCGAGCCTCCGCTTTTTCCCAGGCTTCGGCCAGGTGAGATACGGAGATATCGACACCATAAGTCTTGCAGCCAAACCCCGATGCAATGAAACCGGCCAACCTGCCATCACCACAGGCAATATCTAAAACCGGGACCGCGTCGGCAACTGCCTCAGCGATTCTCTGATGAATTTTGGGCTCCAGGTCATCGTAGACGCTTTTTTTCGGTTTATCCGGGTTAGGGTTAGAGTTTCTGAGATGTAACGTGGCTTTGGGTCAAGGATTTCGCCTTTCGGAATCCGGATGAATCATCTATTTTTTTGAGGGCCATTTCATCAGGGGTGATTAGCAGGTAGAATATTGGAGTTTCTGTCCAGGCCCCAGTATTCACATATCTGATACCATTGAAAACCGTGTCCTCTGGATAGTGAGTATGACCACAGGTGGCTGCTTCATATCCATTTTCTAAAGCGCAGTTCACGGCATTTGTCATTACATTCTTACGCAGAACCTTGTAAAAGAACTCCCATTTCTTGGCATAATGGGCAACATGCACGGGTTTGGCTCCCAGCTTAACCCGCAAATCGTGCATCAGCTTGAAGGCCTTTATGAATGCTTGACTCCTTGGCATGACATCATCGAAATCATACCCGTGCGTTATTAGCAACCTGTGTCCTATGGTGTGAAAACGCTTGAATTCTACTTTCTCAAACCCTTGCGGAATATAGCCATTGTCATGATTACCTCTGACCCAAACGACTCTCTGGCGGTGGGAGATCCGCGCAATAATATCTAAGATCCGCTGGTGCGGTAAGTTCAATTCCGAATAGGGATTGTCGATTACATCCCCGTTTAGGATAAGTTCATGATCTTCAGGAATATTAGCGAGAAAGCGCCCGCATTCTTGATACAAAAAGTATCGAGACCCTATATGTAAGTCGCTGATTATAATTGCGTTGTTACTGTATTGGTGGGATGGATTCAACTGATAAAACCTCCATATTCAGCTATCACTGTTCAGACTCTGAACCCCTGAACCTGAGTTACCATCATTCTTATAATATCGTCAGGAACTTTTCCAGACTTTAATACTAAATGAACAGGACTTTTGGAGTGAGTGATCAGACAAGGTTTAAATCACGAAAGAGAACTGGCAGATTTTGGTTGGAGTATCACAAAGCAGGGCAATTCTGACAATAGAAGCTGATTATTCCTTA
>JAIWDV010000048.1:0-8508 GCA_048632525.1 Bacteroidales bacterium
TCCTTTAGGCTTTGATGGCTGACGGATTCACCGTTTTCTGATCACAGCAAGTGGTTGGTAACGATCTCTGCCACGTCCATGACCTTTATCCTATCATCCAATTGCTCTATTTTCACCGCATCATCCAGCATCTTGGCGCACTGGGGACACGCCACCGCGATGATCCCGGCACCGGTATCAAGAGCTTCCCTTACCCTGATTCTGCTGGGGCTATCTTCACCACCGCCCAAGATATCAGTGAAGAAATTCCCGCCCCCGCCTCCACAGCAAAAAGCATTCTCTCTACTTCGATCCATCTCCACGAGCTCAATGCCCGGGATGGCTTTTAAGATCTTTCGCGGGGCATTATATTCGCCATTGTGTCTCCCCAGGTAACAGGGATCGTGATAGGTAATCTTGTCATTTAATTCTTTTAAAGGTATCTTGCCGGACTGAATCAATGGAGCTAAGACCTGGGTATAATGATAGACCTCGAATTCGCCGTCTAAGGCCGGATAATCTTTTTTAAAGGTATTAAATGCATGGGGATCCAGGGTGATGATTTTTTTTACGCCGAGGTCCCTGAATAAGGCAATATTCTTCTCGGCCAGAAACTGAAACAGACCTGCCTCTCCGAGAGTACGGACCTCGTTTCCGTCACAGTTCTCTTTATCCCCAAGGATTCCTATGGAAACCCCGGCCTTTACAAGAAGATTGCCCACTGCCCTGGCGATCTTTTTGCCTCTTTCATCATAAGAGCCGACACAGCCAATATAGAAAAGATATTCCTGGTCCTTATAGGTTTCAACAAGGGTTCCCTCTGCCCATTTTCCCCTCTCACCGGCAGGCTCCTTATAGGGATTACCATTGATGTTTATGTTTTTCAGGTAATCTCTTACAGGAGGTGGTATGATGCCGTCATTGACCATTTCCTCCCTTGCCGAGATAAAGATATTGACAAGGTCCTCACTGAATGTAAATACGCAGTGCTCAACACAGTTGGCGCATGTGGCGCAGGAGAAGAGGATTTCCTGAAAGCGATCGCTGTTTTTTATCTCGTCATTGAGCCAGGCCCTGATCAGCCACATCCTGCCGCCGGGCGAATAGGTTTCAAACCTGAATTTCCGGTAGGTCGGACAATTAAAATCAGTATAATCGCTGGTGAATTTGCAGTAACCGCACCTGAAGCACCTGTGAACAATATCTGCGTATTTCATCTTTAAATAACCTCCCAGTTTCCGGGATTCATAATACCATTGGGATCCAGGTTTTCTTTTATCATTTTCATAATACCAAGGGTATTGGGGTCCATTTTCTCAATAGCCATTTGCTGCTCATCTACGGTGGCCTTCCAGAATACACCTCCGGCTTCGAGAGCAAATTCGCTCACCTCGTGCAATGCCTTCCTGGTCCTATCCATCATGTCAGGGTCTGCCCGGTTGAATGTGAAGGCAAAACCATACATCATGGCGTGACTTCTCCCGATGATCCTTGCCATACCTGAGTATCCAAGATCATATTTTTCGGCCAATTCCACTATCTTGTGAGTGCATTCAGGATATTTTTCTACCATGATGATAGGGCCTGAATATTCAAACCCCCCACCCTTTTTTACATCTGCGAACCTGCTGACACTCCGCTGAGGCATCTCTAAAAGCGTCGGCTTCATAACGGGCGGTACTCCCATGAACCCACCGTCTTTGCTCTTTATAAATCTGTCCAAGGAATACCAGGTCATTTTTCTCTTAAACTCAAGTTCCTCATCTGTATCTCCGGTCATAAATATGGCGATGTGGTGGTTGTCTTTGAATATCATAGGCTTTGGCTGGGCGAATATGTTGATGTCTTCTACCATCTCCGTGTGGGTAAGCTCGTATACCATATCGGGGACAAGGTCTTCCCTGTCGGTAATAAATATCTCCACGTCTCTCATCTTCTTTTTTGGATAAAGCTTCACCGCTACTTTGGTAATGATACCGGTTGCCCCAAACCAGCCTAAAAATAGTCCGGTCAAGTCAGGCATAGGCGCCCCTTTTGAAAACCAGTCAGGGGATATTGCGCATGAACCGATCTTGCAGACCTCACCGGATGCCAGGACAACTTCTAATCCGGAAATCATGTCAGAATTGAAGCCATACTGCTGTGTCAACCTGCCCTGTCCATGGATCATCACATTTGCCGCTATTGTTGCCGTTGCCGGGGAGTCAGGCATACTGTGTCGTAGCCTCGGATAGTTTTTCTCTAAGTATGCCTTTAGTAAACCTTGCGAAGTTCCTCCCTCCACGATTACATGTCTCGCCTTTTCATTGACCTTCAATATCCTGTTCATCCGTTTCATATCGATGACGATTCCCCCTTTAAGGGGAATGGTGAGACCGGTCAGCGCCAGGCCTGCCCCCATGGGGACGAGCGGTATCTTTTCCCTGCTGGCAAGCCTGACGATCTCCTGTATTTCCTCCACACTCTTCGGGACGACCACATAGTCCGGTTTGTGGGGGGGCATCAAACCGGGATCTCGGGCATAAAAATAGGCCTCCTCAGGCTGATTGGAAAAATAGGCTTCCCCCACGATCATGGCAAGTGAATGGGCTATGTCATCCATATTATCCCTCCAGTTCCTACATTTCGCCGATGGCCATCTTGCAGAGGTGGATCAGGTGGATCGGTTTTATCCCTCTTTTGGCCACTTTAGCTCCAATAGAACCTTGACATGCCGGGCAATTAAAGATGCAGTACTGGGCACCATGCTCTACCATGTCATCTATGTTCCGTTTCTGGACGTCGTGTGCAAGGTCATAGCCAAAAGCCATGGCATAAATCCCTCCACAGCAAAGGGCATTTTCTCCCTGATACTTTCTTTCAATTAGATCAACGCCAATGAGTTCCATGATATCAGCTACAAAATGGTGTTGGTCAGAAGAAAGTCGAGACGAACAGGGCCTCTGGTAGGCAGCCCTGATATTCAACGGTCTGATGAAGTCTTTTAATTCTTTCAATCGGTTATACAGATATTCAAAGTAGTGAACCGATTTGAACGGAACCTCTATGCCGTAGGCCGGGGCAAGGTGGGCAAATGCGCCGTAACACTCATCGTGAACGAAGATAACCTCTTTGACGCCGAGTTTCCTGAAGTTATCTACGATCTTGGGCAATCTTTCCTTTATTATGGAGGTATTGGCAAAATGTATGTAAACTACATTGCAAAAAAACTCCTGGCCAAAAATATAAGAGGGCATGACATCTTCAAAGAGTTTCCCTTTGACCCACTGCAGGAATTCCGGCATGAAACCGAAAGAGAGCACCCTTTCTTTAACATCTCCCAGCCTGTACTTCCCCTGAGGCTCACCTATATTGATCCACTGTTTGGTGATGGCCCTTGGAGAAGTCAATATGCCCTTTTCCTCTCTCCTCTCCGTAATAAGATAGAAAGGGTGATTTCCCCTTTTGCAATACTCCTCACATGCGTAACATGTAACGCAATCCTGCAGCACAAAGGAGTCCTCTCCTTGACCTATCTTCACCATCTCTTCAACGGCCGTTTTTTTCTCTACATCCAGATATTGACACTTAACGAGACAATCGCCGGTGGGACAGGTCTTACATAGATTTTCGTCGAACTTAAGTTCATACATGCTCTACCCTCTTAGGCGTGCTGAGACAATCATGGCAGGCGTTCACAGGTTCCGAGTTCACCCCTGCCCGACGGATGGCAGGCGGGTGAAACCACATTCTCAAATTATTATATTCTCATGTCTTCTTTATCTATAACTCACGAATTAATGGTTCAAATTTTCGCTTAACCCTGAACATTTGAACCAATAAACCCATGAACCGTTACAATTATAGATATATGAAGGCCTTCTTGTGTGTCAAGACCAAAGCCGATTTCCAATTTGACATTATGGAGGTTGTAGCATAAAAACGTTCAAAGATCGAGACAGATCACCTTGATGGCATTAGAGCCAATTGAAACAGACAAGTCGTTTTGGTTTTGAACTACAGAATATTAAACAAGGAATTTCGAATGATGAAGGTTTTTCGCTTTTGTCCTGCAAAGTTATCCCGATTTTAAGTAAGTTCTCAATAAGTATTAGTAATATCTCAATAACTAGCGGTAATCTCAATAAATGAGGCATGAATTAACCCGACTACCTTGGGAAGAAGAGGGATTCATGTCGGCTCCATTTATTGAAATAAGGATATCAGAGCTCAAGTTACCTGACAAATGATTCTTTCAAAATTGTTGTAGCTTTTTATGGCAGGTATGGCTTTATCAACATGTGTCCCAGGATGTCCCCAGCGGGAGCTCTTGAGCTCTTTGAGCGATGACATTGGCCAAATTTGGTATTTTAAGGGTCCCAGAGATTCGATCATAGATGTAGGAGTAAAAATTTATGCCGAGTTTTTTGGCTGTTGCAGACAGTGACATAAAGGTATCCCAGGCTTTAGTTCCATCATCGGTCCGAGTGCCGAAGCTGACCACCCGTTTGCGAACCCGCTTTCGTGCTCCCAGTTCTGCCGGGTTATTATGTAGTGGGATTTCCGGATGATCAAGCGCCATCAGCATGGAGGGTTTTTTATTCATGGTTTTGGCAATGCGCTGGTCCAAGGCGTAATATCCGGTCACAGTGGAGAAGAGTTTGTCAAACTCATTATCTAATCGGGTGTGTTCATCGGTTGTGGTGTGTTGTTGATATTTGAGCAACTGTTTGTAGAAATCCCAGTATTTATCAAGGAAAGAGTCCAAAAGCTGGCGGTGGTACGGTACACAGGGATCGAGTTTTTTGTAGAGCCGACCATCATGAACCCAGCACAGAGCCAGCTCTTTTGTAACCAGCTTAAACTGTGGAGCATCATCGCAAATGAGCAAGCGAACCACAGGAAACTCCATCTGGGCGTGGTAGGCTGCTACGGCAGCTGCATCTATTACATGGTTACGCTGCTGAGGCCCCAGGTTGGGTAGACGTTCGTGCAGGAGAGTTAAGAATTCCTCTTCCCCAAGTTGGATGTTTTTGGGAAAGGATTTCAACTGTTGCACAACCGAGGCGGGCAATTTGAAGAGCTCAACATAGCTGAACATTTCACTATTGAGCAGGAAGGTGCGATCGCTGAAGTTCCTTAACGCGTCTATCACAGTCAATCGGGTTTTATTCTCTGTTGTGAAGTAGGCAGTATAAAGGGGATTGCACAGGATTTGGCAATATTGGTTTTGACCGTTGACCCTGGTGGAGGTGTCATCTATGTGATGCCAGGGGCTGCTTTTAAGTCCAGCTTCGTATAAAGCGTCCTTTTCTTCGTGGAAGACATCATGATCTTTTATCAAGAAGTTGGAGAGTTGTCCTGCCGATATGTTGATTTCAGCATCGTCCAGGAGGTCCAAAATCTTGAGCTGGGTTACGTTGGTGTCAAAGTATAGCTTAAGTGACAGGGCCTTTAGTCCAGGGCCAAATTCTCCCTCGTAGCCAGGTGGTAAGGGGGCAAGATAGGACTTGTTGAAGGAGGGAGAATAGTATTTTTCTTTTAAGAACAAGGTATTGTGGGCTTCAAATTTGATGTCCTGGACTACGACAGGGTCATAGCCTTTGAACTGGGCATCTTTGGGGAGAAGTGATTTGTCTACATAGCAGATTTGGCGGTCGTGAGTTTTGATGTGGTCTTTTTTGCTGCGTTTCTTTCGTTTTTTTGGTTTTTTTCGTTCTTTTTCAGAAGAATATTGAGTGGGGTTTTTCTTGCTTGGCTTAATCTTTGGCTTTCCCTGTTCGCCCTTAAGGCGGTTGATCTCATCTCGTAGCTCCTGGTTTTGCCTTTTAAGCTCCAGGTTGTCCTGATTCAATGTTTCCACGAGATTGAAAAGTTTCTTAATGCAATCAAGAGCGCCATCGAGATCCCTGATGTTTTGGATGTCAATATCGTCTAACATTGACTTGCCTCCTGGATTGGAAGTTCTTTGGAGGCCACAGGCCCTTGTGTATTAAGCCTATCGCGGAAATTTTTGGTTAGGGGATAGACGTAAACGGTCTTTTTTGAAAGGGTAGGTTTATTGGACTTGCTGAGCTTGCCTCGACCGGTGGTTTTTCCAACATAGGTCCAGTTGTCCGCTTTGTAGCAGGTGCCCTGGAATCTCTCGGCGTCTACAAAGGTCTCCAGTAAAAAAACAGGGTGATTATAGACGCGTTGCCAATCCTGAGACACTCGACGGCGGCTTAATGCTAGCAAATGCGAAGCCAAATGAGAAACCCTAACCCATGGCAACACCAAGAAGCGAGTGTTATTAATGATCAGATGGAGATTGCTTTGACGGGTTTGCGATGACCAGCCGATAAATCGATCTCTGGCCCCTATGTACCATGGCGCCGAACTCCAGGCCAAACAAGCAATAGGGCGGTCATTGGAAAAGGCGATATATTTGAGATGTTCTCCAACAGGTTGGGTGTAAGCAAGATAGTGGTGTTCACTGATCAGGCTATTAAAGAGCTTCTCAAACCGAGTTCTGCGCACCTGCTTAAGATGGATAGGAAAAAGTTCATTAATGGGGCATTGTATCGGGGTTAGGTCAACCTCTATTTTGACAGGTTTTTTCCGATTGGCAAGGGGATTAGGAGGCTTACACTTGGGAGGCGGTAATTTGATGAGGCCTTGTGATTCCAAGACCAAGAGTAGGCTGCGGCAGACCATGTCTTTTAGTGCGCCATTTGCTTGTCGCCAGTTCCATGCCCTGCAAACCTCTTTAGAGATAAACCGCCTACTGGCATCGGGATGGGCCGCGATGATTTCTCTGATAACCTCAAGATCGGATTCAATGATCTGACGGCCGCGATATGTTGTGATTACTTCCATACCTGATACTATATAGCATCAGGAAGTGGAACGCAAGTCGAATGTAGACTTTTTTAAAAAAATTTCGAAACCGAATCCGTATGGGGCTCGCCCTTACCCCTATTTATTGAGCTGATACAGATAAACATATACGAATAAATCCTCCAGAGGCGGATAAATTGATGAGAAAGATTCCCGCCTCAATAAATGCACAGTTTAACGCTTTATTGAACAAAAACAACATACCCAAAAGATATCAGAACCATTATTTGAAATGGTTACGTTATTATCTGGATTTCTGTCACGGAGAGTGAGCCTGGGAAATTCTTCGCTGGAAGTCGAAGGTAAGCTCAGTACAAATTTGATTCAACGGTTGACTTTTACACGCCAATCATCTAATGCAAGATGCCTGATTGCAGATTTTTGGTCCGTTTTTTGACGGATTGAAAACCCTATATTTTCAGACACCGGGGTTTAGGGTTTGCTTGATTAAGTGAGCTTTTAGGGTCGGATAAGTTGCCGGACGGGGGAAATTTATCAAACGCCGCTGGACCTGACTGATATTTTAATATTTTCAGTTTTCTGCCCTCTTAAATCTCTCGTCTGTCTTTTGACTGCAACCAAGTCGATTCGTGATGTTATTTTCATTTAATTTGGTGAAAAATTATAACAAAGATCCCAGGTAAACCAGCATGTGCCAAGAAATATTACCCAACCTGTTTCGGTTGAAAATTCCACTGCCGGAAAGCCCTCTAAAATATCTCAACTCCTATGTGATCCGGGACGCTAATCGAAGTATGATCATCGATACCGGTTTGAATCGCCAAGAGTGCCTGGAGGCCATGATGGCCGGTTTGCACAAAGTCGGAATCGATCTTGAAAAATCCGATATATTTATTACCCATCTGCATGCCGATCATTTTGGATTGGTGGCGAAGCTGGCGACGGATACCAGCAATATTTATTTCAGCCGGCCGGAAAAAGAACTTATGGAATCCTGGGAAGGATTTGAGGCCATGATCGCGTACGCCGGTAAAAATGGTTTCCCGGAAAATGAACTGCGATCCGCCCTGGATAAACATCCCGGTGCCAAATACGGTTCGGATTGGATTCCTGAAATGAAGGTATTGGATGACGGCGATGCAATTCATGTCGGGGACTATCACTTCAAATGCATCGCAACCCCGGGCCATACCATGGGACATATCTGTCTGTACGAGCCGAGCAAAAAAATCCTGGTGGCGGGCGATCATATTCTCATTGATATAACTCCCAACATTCAATGCTGGTCGGATACACAAAATCCTTTGAAGCACTATTTAGCCAGTCTGGACAAAGTGGCCGGACTGCAGGTCGATCTTGTCCTGCCCGGTCACCGGCGGCTCATACGAAACCATGGTGCCAGAATCGCAGAACTAAAACAGCATCATGCCCATCGATTAACTGAAGTGTTGACAATCCTTGAAGGGGCGCCCCTGAATGCCTTTCAGGTTGCTTCCCGCATGACCTGGGACATAAAAGCTGACTCCTGGGATCAGTTTCCGGTTGCCCAAAGATGGTTTGCCACCGGGGAAGCCATTTCACATTTGAGGTATTTAGAGGAAGAAGGTAAGTTGGCCCACAAGAATAGTGTGTATTCATTAATACAATGAAGCAGTTATCTTGTGATACCAGCCCGCATCGGATTGAGGTGGATATAGCGAACCAACTCCA
>JAIWDV010000049.1:0-8492 GCA_048632525.1 Bacteroidales bacterium
CATGGTTGAGAATCCTGGCCCAACACGCGACAGGGGAACTGTGGTTTTGGAGCGATGCGGATATGTTCGCGCCTCCTGGTACGATAGGTTCCCTTCGAAACGATTATACCAGGACGAAAGCCAGCATGCTGACCTCTCCCTATATTGTTCAACGTATAGACAAATCGATGGACATGCTCGACGCCCTGTACGTCAACTTAGAGCTTTACCCCGGAGTGGTGTTGTTGGACCATCTGAACCTGATCCGATTCGCTTTAGGATCCGGCATGCTCTTTGAAGCTGAGGAATTCCGTCGAAGCGTTGACTGGGATTTTCTGGGGGGATGTCTGGCCGAGGACTTCCAACTCGGCCGGCTGCTCGCTCCAACCCGGCTGGGCTCCATGCGTCTGAGCACCATACCGGGAGCGCAGGACTGGCCGGGAGCCATTTTGCATTACCTCAGATGGCAGAAAACCGTTCGCTGGTGCCGCCCGGGATCGTTTGCGGCGCAGATCATCGTGCTGCCGGTGCTTGGCTGGCTGGTGTGGCTGCTGGTGAACCCGACCCAACCGTTAGCCTGGTTGGGATTGCTGACTGTTCTGACCGTGGATGCCGCCGCCGTCCTCGCGATCTGCCGGATCTTAAGATGCCCGATAAAAGGGCGGCACCTCCACGCCATCCCACTCTGGAGCCTTGCCCGCGGGCTATCCTGGTTCATCTGTTGGATCCCCTGGCCGGTTGTCTGGCGAGGCCGTAAGTGGTGGTCGCCACATTATTCAAGCAAACCTCGAGCGGAAGTGCTCGATACCGGACGCCAACACAGGCGAACTTAGGCTCTTAGCGATAAAATTCTGCTCAAAACGTGCAGGAAATTTAAAATTAAAATCAGAACTCAAAAAAGTGTGAAGTGTCTAAAGTGATCTAAAGTGCCTAAAGTAAAGGATTTTAGATATTTTGTAAAATCTATGGAGCGAAGCGATTCCTTAACTTTAGGCACTTCAAACTTTAGTTCACTTATAACTTTTCCGGTTTATCCGGGTTAGGTTTGATCAAGTTAGAATTCTGCTTTGACGTTATCGTGATCGCCCATCAAGCAGTCTTTTCAATTGAAGTGACACATTATATTTTGAATGAGGCTTTGCTGCCCTCGGAGCGGTCTTCCGGTCAAGCTTACGAGCCATGCGCGTGACCGGGTTCGGATGGGCAAACATTACCGTGTAAGTATTCTGCAAGTACTCGGTACCAGGGTAATGGTTAATGGTTTCATTTAGAAACAATTTAAATAAATCAGGGCCTACAATCTTTCGCAAAGATTTGAGGTAGGCAAGGATTTCCCGGGAAACAAATTCCTCTACCCGCGTTTTCTTCCGCGAACGGAAAATCATTTCGAAATCAAAATACAAAAAGCCATCGTCAATGATCATAACATGTTTCATATCGCCGTTTTCATGGATTAAACCGGGTTCTCGCCGGGTAACAGCTATCTCGTGACGTCGGTGCCATTCCTTGAGAAAACGGCGGTATGTAGCCATTCGGTCATCCAGGGGAACAGACTCATCCCCAAAATAGTCTTTAAACTTTAAGGCGGGAAGATATTCAAAAAGCAAATATCCTCCTTCAGGCAAACCACTGACCTCGACATCATCATAGGTCTTGAAGACCCGAAAGCCCGCATCGCGCCAAATATCAAGGCATTTTTTTTCGTTGGCCAGTCGCGCCTGGGGCATAAAGGAGGTTTGCCCCTGAAAATAATTGCTAATGGTGCCCGTAACATAGCGCAGGGTACTGCGAGAGCCATAATATACCTTCAAAACCGCAAAACCGTCACGGAATGGAACCTTGTATAGATAGTTGCCGTTTTTTAATAAAAGATATTGCTCTAAATTATGGAATTTTAATTTTTCTTTGGCCATAAACGTCTCGGAAATTCTTCAACAAGTTCTCTCTGGAAATCATATTTTGTATTTCTTTGATGAAGAGATATAAAAAAATATTCCTTTAAACAAGTACCGGATACCCGATACCAAATACCTCCTCAATTGAGGTTAAAGGGCACACATAGCAGGTCAAGCCAAAAAAGACGACTAAAAAAGGCAGAACTTAGGGATCACCTGCCCCACCGGTGCGGCACAGACGGTCCTTAAGCAAACGAGCTACAGGGTATTTCGAGTGGCGTTTCTGGTGGCGTGGAAGTCGTCGATCCAGGGCATATAATAATTTAGTCAACGGATTGGGATGGCGGAAAAAATAGTAGAACGGGTAGGACAGGTATTCCCGGTATGGATACTCCCGGATCAGGACGTCCAGGAAATCATTAAATTCTCCGGGAAAAATTACCTTGTACAGGGAGCGCACATAGCCTGCAATTTCCCGGCCTATAAGAGACGGGAGGCTGTGCATCGGTGTATACACAGTTTCAAAATCAAAAAAAATCAGCCTTCCGTCATTGTTCATATAGACGTGTTTGAAGGAGGGGTGCTCCTGGATTAAGAGGCGGTTTTTACTTTTCATGGCCAGATGGTGTCTCCTGCCCCATTCGGGTATGAAGCGTTTCAACGTGGCAATCTTATCGTCTTTGCCGATGTGTGGGTCAGCAAAATAGGAAAGCAGGGTCCGGCCATTAATGTATTCGAATACGAGATGTGGCGGGGTGATCACCATAGGCGGAAAATCATTGGGCTCTTGAAAGACGTCAAATCCGTGCCGCCGCCAGGTGTGAAGAACTTCTTTCTCTGTGTTAAAGCGTGTTAGGGGTCGTGAAGAGGATCTACCAGTCAGGTAGTTTCCGGGAATGGTAAGTATCTCCCCCCATTTACTCCGTTTTCGGCCGTAACATTTGACAATGTATTTTTTCTTATTGACAGCCTCAATCAGGAAAACGCCATGATGCCCGTCGCCGCGTCTGCTCCAATCAAGGCACGTTGCCTTCAATGCCCCGGGAAAATCAGGTATTCTGTTTTTCCCTTTTGTCGGCTTTTTAGTGGTTTCACTCAAGTCGCATACTCTGCCTATCCATTTAATATTGCTCTTTTTTCTTTTTCATTGTGAAGCCTGCTTGTGTAAGATTTTTGTTCAGTTTTTCATGCGCATCGAAGAAGTCCTTGAGTTCCTGGTAATTCGTAGCAATTTCTCCACAGTTGGGACAGGCCAATATACGGGGTTCGTCATTTTCAGAGGCTGAAAATGACTTTGATACATGCTCAGTGTTTATCGTTAATATTGCACCACATTTATCGTGCCTAAGTACAAACCATTGCCCATCGTTTTGTTCTTTTTCCATTGCTGTTCCCCTTTCTATAGGATTTTAGATTTTGGGTTTAGGCTCTCTTTTCTCTATGTATGGTGAAATCTTCTCTTTTAAGATCTTTATGAAGTTTTTCCTGTGCCTCCAGGAAATCCTTCAAATGCTGGTACTCGGTAGCAACAGCTCCGCAGTTGGGGCACGTGAGGAGACGAGGCCCTCCGTCTGCAAAAGATGAGGATGATCTTGAAACACTTTCGGTGTTTATTGTTATAACGGAACCGCATTTTTCGTGTCGAATTACAAACCATTGGCCTTCATTTTGTTTTTCTTCCATTACCGGAGCCCTTTCTGGAAAAGGTTGAAGGATACTTCATAAGAGTATTTTCGTGCTTGTTGAAAAAATATTCTCGGTAGACAGAATTTAACTCTCTCACTTGCCAAAATCAACCTAAAATTTAATAATATAAACTATTATTGCATCGACTACCATATCTTTCTAAGCTCTTTTACAGATCAGGGGAATCTCAAAAGGCATTATCAGCATCCCATGTACTATATTCATTCCGGTTCCTGTTTATTAGCCTGAAACAAAAAAAGGACTTAGCCAAATCAGCTAAGTCCTTGATATTGTATGGTAGGCCTGAGAGGGTTCGAACCTCCGACCAATTGATTAAGAGTCAACTGCTCTGCCAGCTGAGCTACAGGCCCTTGTGTTTTGCTTTTGATTGTGCTTACATAGTGCCAGGCTGAAAACTGTTATTTTTCGTTCAGGCACTACATATGGTGCGCCCGGCAGGACTCGAACCTGCGGCCTACGGGTTCGAAGCCCGGCGCTCTATCCAACTGAGCTACGGGCGCAACCGTAAAAAACCTGATTAACAGGGATTTTATTTTTTGTCAACTGAATTTTTATCAGAAATGACTTGACATAAGTATGAATTAAATTTAAAAGAAGTATTTTATTTCAGAAGATAGGACACTTGCTATGAAGACATATGTTGCTAAAGAACAGGAAATTAGCAAAAAATGGTATTTGGTTGATGCCAAAGACAGGGTTTTAGGCAGGCTGGCAACTCAGATAGCCATGCGGCTGAGAGGAAAGCACAAACCCATCTTTACACCCCATGCGGACACTGGTGATTTTATTGTGGTTATCAACGCCAATAAGGTGACGTTAACTGGCAGGAAATGGGACAAAAAGATTTATTATCGGCACACCGGTTACATAGGTGGTCTGAAAGAGATAACGGCAAAAAAGCTGCTTGAAAAGAAACCGGAGGACATCTTGCGCTTTGCCGTCAGGGGCATGCTTCCTAAAAACAGCCTGGGCCGCCGTCAGCTGAAAAAGTTAAAAATATATTCCGGTTCAGAACACCCGCATGAGGCACAACAATTAGAGAAATTGGAGATTTAGATGGCAGAAGAACAGTTTTACGGTACAGGAAAAAGAAAGACATCCGTGGCTCGCGTGTGGATGAGACCCGGTAACGGCCAAATGACAATAAATAAAAAGCCTGTTGAGCAATATTTAGTTCGGGAATCGGACAGAATGCTTACTATGGACCCTCTGAAGATTACCGATATGGCCGATAAATTTGATATATATGTCAATGTCAAAGGTGGTGGTATATCCGGACAGGCAGGGGCTATCCGGCATGGTATAAGTCGAGCGCTCATTCTGGCACACCCCGAATTGCGGGACTCCGTAAAAAAAGAAGGGTTTCTGACCAGAGATTCGAGAATGAAGGAGCGCAAAAAGTATGGCCAGCCCGGTGCACGAAAGCGATTTCAATATTCAAAACGATAGGACTTTTTGTCTGCAGTTATTTTAAGTGAATGAATGGGGAGTTGAAATTCAACTCCCCTTTTTTATGTCCTGGAAAAGCGCGTCTTCTACGTGTGGGTTGAATAGGCTTATTGAGGGCTCCTGTGAATAGCAAGAACATCAGATTAAATTTGGCTTATGATGGCAGCCGCTATCATGGATGGCAGCGCCAAAACAATGCATTGACAATCCAGGAGACCATTGAGGAAAAAATTGAAATGATGGTTTGCGAACCAGTCAAACTGATTGCTTCAGGACGAACGGATGCGGGGGTCCATGCTGTGAACCAGGTCTGTAATTTTAAAACCCGATCAAATATTGATCCCGAGGCCATCAAGAAAGGCCTCAACGGCCTCCTTCCGGACGATATTCTTGTAAGGGATGCAGAGTATGTCCCCTTTGAATTTCATGCCAGGTACAGTGCCAAAAGTAAGGTCTATGAATACAGAATATTGAACCAGGAAGATCCTGATGTGTTTATGCGCAAGTATCTCTGGCATATCCGGACCCCTTTGGATTTAAAAGTAATATCGAAATGTCTTGGCCTTTTGTTGGGCAGGAATGACTTTTCTTCCTTCAGGTCTTCTGGCAGCGGAAACATGGATCCGGTAAGATCGATCATGCGGGCTGAACTGCATGGGACTGAACGTGGACTGCTGCGGGTTATCATAAAAGCGGATGGTTTTTTAAGGCATATGGTGCGGAATATTGTTGGAACAGTTGTAGAGGCCGGTCTGGGTCGGATCAGTTTTAATGGTTTTGAAAAGATATTTGAATCAAGGGATAGGCAGTCTGCAGGGATCAAAGCGCCACCACAGGGATTATTTCTTATGGAGGTCCAATACTAAAGAAGCCCCGCCTCAAACCTACGAGGCTTCGTGATACTGGATACTTGATCCTCGATACTGGTCGAAGAGCCCGTCCTTAGCGGGGATAAATAAGAGAAAAGCATCCAGCATCCCGTCAAAATTCCGCCGTGACGGGATAAACATTGGAGATTCCAAAAATTTGACATATATTTTAAGATATTGGTCTATTAAGACGGCTATTTTTCAGGCGCAGTCTCCTTTAAGGAATCACATACGGTTCTATGGATCTTTTTCCACACTCCCTCGAAAGAATTAACCGATACTCCCCCCATTTCAATAAATTTAACCACGATCTCTTTACTGACTTTGAGGGAAAGTTCCTCTTTGCTCTGCATAAAAATTGTCTCCCTTCCATCCTTGTTTGTTAACCCTAACGTTGCAGACCTGCACCGAGTAAAAACACGTTAGAGTGCTCCAGATGTGGCTGAGCACAGCCTCGGGCAGATCGTAGCATACTTAACAGTATGTGAGATCCTGGCCGATGCGAGCACAGGCGCAGATGGTGTGCTCTGGTGTGAGCGTAGCGGTTTTTGCCGGTGTGGGTTTGCAACGTTAGGGTTAATTTAGACCCCCGCTGAATGGAAGAAGGCCGTAAAATATTCAGCGAGGGTATATGCTAAGAAAAACCCTGAAAGGCCCTCCTTAGATTCCAATGTTTATCAAGGCTGAACTGAAAAATCAATAATCCCAAACGCCGGGGATTTTTTTACCACACTTCGGGCATAGTTCATCTTTAATCTTATTCTGTGTAACATTAAAGCCGACCCTGTCGATGAGGAGTTCATGACAATTATGACAGAAGGTCTTTTCTCCCACATCTCCGGGAAGGTTGCCCGTGTAAACATATTTCAATCCTGCCTCATAACCGAGATCCCTTGCCCTCTTGATAGAATCAGGAGGCGTGGAACGGACATTGGTAAGAAGGTAAGTGGGATGAAAACGGCTGATGTGCCATGGGATGTTTGGGTCCAGGCCGGCAAGGAACCGGGCAATCTCGTTGAGCTCTTCTGTTGAGTCATTGAGCCCGGGAATCAACAGGGTTGTTACCTCCAGCCAGACCCCCATTTCTTTCATGGTCTCTAATGTGTTAAGAACCGGTCCCAGCTTTGCACCACACTGCTCCTTGTAAAATTTATCGCTGAATGCCTTTAGATCCACGTTTGCTGCATGAAGATCGGGAAATATGTCCTGGAGACATTGCGCAGTCATGTATCCATTGGACACAAAAACGTTTTTTATCCCTTTGGAGACTGCAAGCCGTGCCGTGTCCACTGCAAGCTCATAGAAAATGGTGGGCTCCGTGTAGGTATAAGAAATGGTTGCGGAGCGGGTGCTCAATGCCTCGTCAACGATTCTATCCGGGCTCATGTCTTGTCCCATAATCCGGTCATGGTCGGTCGGCATTTGGGAGATATCAGCATTCTGGCAGAACAGGCATTTGAAGTTGCACCCAACAGTGGCTATGGAGTATGAGTGAGTTCCAGGTAAAAAATGGAACAGGGGCTTTTTTTCGATGGGATCGCAGTGGCTGGCAATCACCTTTCCATATACAAGGCTGAAGAGTGTTCCGGAACGATTTTCCCTAACTCCACAAAGCCCTTTTTTCCCGTTCTTGATCAGGCAGTTATGGCTGCACAAGACGCAGCGAACCTTATCATTTTCTAATTTTTCGTACAGATAGGCCTCTTTCATCTCCATGAACTCCTTGGATGCGGTTCAGGTCTTCAAAAGTTCTTGCTCCAATGAAAGACTGGCTTGCCTTTTTTAGCCTGATTTTCAAAGGCAGGTTGTCTGTCTTAATGCGGTATTTCAACGAGATCGATAATCCTAAGAAAAACCCGAAAGGGGAATGCTTCCAGGTCAATAAGTCCTTTGCGAAAGGATTTATTTCTTCCATAAAGGAAGGACGTATTTTGATGCAACCCCAGGAAATTGGAACATGGCCGTAAGCCATATGCAAAATGGATTTTAGCTGCCAGAGATTATATAATTTGGCGCCACCAAAAAGAGGGTTGCCAAAAAAACCCTGGACTCGTTTTACAAGACCATTCCAGGAGAGGCTGTTCAAAACACCAACAAAAACTTTCCTATTGGCCACTCTACCTGCTTCCCTGAGTGCCAGAAGGGGGTCATCTAAGAATTCGAGCGTATTAATAAGGAGAGCCAGATCAAATTCGTTATCATCAAAGGGTAGGTCTTCTGCCATCCCTGTCTTAAGGGTGCAGCGGTGCCCAAGTCGGTCTTTCGCTTTATGAATCATGTGGGGCGATGCATCGATGCCACTTATATTCAGGCCTAATTTGCTGAAAAAAATCAGGTGGTTTCCGGTTCCACAGCCGATATCCAGTATTCTTTGTCCTGGCTCGGGATCAAGCAAGGCAAAAAGGAGCTGTTCCATGGATCGATCAATGGTTCGACCCTGGGGCGATTGGTACCAGGATTCGTAGAGCCTGGCCATATTTCTGTCGAAAATGATTCCCATTTGAGGAAGAATTTTCAATGTTCTGGGAGCAGGTTTCAGCCTTGAGCCTTTTATGCTGCCCCAGCATATTGAGCAGTTACGTTATGGATAATT
>JAIWDV010000050.1:0-8466 GCA_048632525.1 Bacteroidales bacterium
GCAAAGTCAAGACCGGATCTCATACTCAAGGCCACTTTTCACTTTATCCCTTACCTGAGTGACTCTGATCCCCTTGTCCGTGGTTATACTGCGTGGCTCATAGGGAACCTCGGAGCATCTGAAGCACGAGAAGAACTGGAGAAACTCCGGGGAGATACTCATGAGATCCATATCTATGATAATGGAGAAATGGAGAAAAAGACGGTGGCACAGGCGGCATCTGAGGCCCTGGGGAAAATAAGTGCATAAAACAAGCTAAAGTTCCTAAAGTTGTAACTGCTCAATATGCTGGAGCAGCATAAAAGGCTCACGCCTAAATTCCTAACCCGGAGTTTACCCCTGGCCCAGACCTGGCTTTACGAGAGTAGTTTTATGATCTAGGCCTCCAAAGCTTTGCAACGTAAATGCCCCGTGCCGTGCAAGTCGCACCAGGGCAGGCCGTAAGGGTTTTATCCACAGGATAAGGTATCTTTTGTTTTTCCTCTTTTTTTCCAACATCTTTTCACTGAGAACGGTAGATATTACACTAATTCTGCGGGGGGCGTTTTAATGACCCTGGAAACTGATATTAAAAGCGATGCCCTTTCAGGGTCTCTCCTTCCAGCCTCCTTTAGTAATTCACCGGAAAGCAGATAGAGTTCCTGATATGCCCTATCCAGATCAAATATGGGATAGGTTTTGCCACTTTTAAACCCGGCCTTTCCGCAGACATGTGCCTTGCCCTGTATTGCTGTCGGAATACCATACACCCGGCATGTAATCGGGCGGTGAGGATATAAAACACATTCCTCGTTTTCCCCCAGAAGAGGGCACCTGATTCTCTCCCTTTCTAGAGGATAGTTAGTTGTTCGGGGATTGACATCTTCCGATTGCAGTCTTTTTTCTAATTTTTCCAGGTCTTTATCCGCCTTCTTGCCTCTCAGAACGGCGGCTCGCCTTTCTTTTCTGCCAAGTTTGTCAAAATTGCGCTTAAGGTAAACAGCTTCAATCAGGAAAAGGCCAAACAGGGCGTGGCAGCAATCGGAGCAGCGGGGCTTACACTTGATACACTCCGGGAATTCTTTCTTCATTTTTTGAAAGGCCTGGTCGGCTTTGGCCACTAAGAGTTCATAACGCTGTAATAGGTGGGTAATACTCATTGAACTTAGTTCTCTGCGGTAAAAAAGATGGGAATTCCTATACGATCAATCTGCTCGGTGGGGTACCAGTTTTTTCAGAAATTCCGGGTGGGCCTTAAACCCAAGGAAGATGGCTTTGTCCACATGTTCGATGGCCTTTTCATAATCCTCATTGTTATAGTATGCAGACGCAAGATTGTTGTGCCCTAATGCAAAATCAGGCGCCATCTTTACCAGTTTTTCTCCTGTCTCGATGGCTTCCTTTACATCGTCTTTCTGGAGATAGGCGTTCACCAGATTACTCCAGGCCTGTACAATATCCGGGTTCAGCTCGATTGCCTTTTTTAGGGCACCAATTGCTTCCTCTGCCTTAAGCATCTGCAAATAGGCAAAGCCCAGGTTTGCATAGCCTCTTGCATACCTCGGCTCTATCTCAACTGCACGCTGGTTGGCCGCAACTACTCTTTCCATGTCACCTTTTTTGAAATAGATATAACCCAGATTTACATGGCCCTCAAACATGCGGCCGCTGTTGGCAATGGCGTCGTTGAAGGCATCAATTGCCTCATCAAGTTCACCCTTTTGCATAAGGGCAACCCCAAGATTATAACTTGAATTGGCACATTCCGAGTTTTCTGACAAAATCTTTCTTTGTTCGGCAATAAACTCTTCGGAACCCTGGGGCATTTTCTCCGGTGTCTTCATAGCATTCCTCTTAGAGTGTAACATCTCAATAAGTTCAGGTGGAGTTTATCCGTAAGGATTTTATAAAAGGCTCACGCCTAAACTCCGAAAGGTTATGCAGCCATTGTCATTCGCTGAAGGCATTAATTCGGTGTGAGCGTCCTAACTTATTGAGAAATTACATTAGGGTAAAGATAAAAAGAGGTCGCAATCCGCATGGGAGAGCGACCTCTTGTGCCATCTTACCAAGACGTTATACTTCTACAAACGTTTGAGGGTCTAATGATCCTCTGTTTGCCCTTTCCCTTTCAGGCCGTACATTGTAGTACTGCCAGTAGAAAAATAAATCAATTTCTCTTCATTGATCAGTGACGTAGCCGCCTTTTTGACCATCCTGGCTTTGACGTCAGGAATCACCTTCCTAACGGCCTTTTCCATGTCATTGAAATAGAATTTGGTCTTTTTACTTTTATCAGCAAACTCTAAGATGGCATTCCTGATATCTTCCATTGCGGTACTCCTTCCTTTATGTGGGCTGGCGCCTAATCAATACCGCCCACTGCTCTTGAAACCTCCCATGCCGCATCAGTAAATTTGAATTGGGAAGAGGTCCTGTAAGTGTCATATTGCAGGCGGTAATCATCTATCAGGTGATCAGAAAAGGGCAAATCACATTTCTCGAAAAACTTCTCCCAGCCGATCCTCTCAGCCCAATCACCGATTCGCTCGTATTTGTTGGCATCTGCCGCATAGGCCTCGATGATCTTCCTGACGTCTCTGCACACTTCAGGATATCTGGGAAAGTTATTGGGAACAGCAGGAACAACCACCTTAGAAAATTTAGGCGGTGAAATCCGGTTGGAGACCTTGCCTCCCGCCATAATAGTCACACAATCACCTTCCTTGTCTGTGAGTGGAACGGCCATACACATGGTATAACAGTTGCCGCAGAACATGCATCGTTCATCTTTGATCTTTACGCTCTTTTTACCATCTTCTGTCTTAGTGGGTGAAATGGCCGCTGTTGGGCAGGCGGCAATAACCAGAGGGATTTCACACACATTATCGAGAACCTCATGGTCTACGAGGGGCGGTTTCCTGTGATAACCCAGAAGAGCAATATCAGAGCAATGGACAGCCCCGCACATGTTCAGGCAGCAGGCCATGGATACCCTGACCTGTGCAGGAAGGGTCATTCCCTGAAAATATTCAAAAAGGTCATCCATGACAGCCTTGACCATGGAGGAAGCATCCGTGGCCGGTGTATGGCAGTGGATGTAGCCCTGGGTATGGATAATATTGGTGACCCCGGCGCCTGTCCCCCCAATGGGGAATTTATAGCTGCCGGAGACATGTTTGCGGCCCGCCAGGTCCTTTTTAAGTGCCTCCATCTTATCCTGGCTGTCTACCAGGAATTCTATGTTGTTACGAGTGGTGAATCTTACAAAGCCATCACAGTGTTTGTCTGCAATATCACATATCTCCCGCACATGCTCAGCAGTCATAAGCCGGGATCCACCGCATCTGACGGTAAATACTTTGTCTCCGGTTTCTGAGACATGCACCAGAACACCAGGCTCCAGGATTTCATGATATTTCCATTTGCCATAATTATTCTGGATAATGGGAGGGAAATACTGCCAGAAGTGCCTTGGCCCGAGGTCCGTAAGCCTGTTTTCCATTGGTTTGTCCGGATTAAATAGTCCCAATCTTTCTTGAGATAATGCCATGTTATTTCCTCCTGTTCCGTATCTATCTTGCGTGTCTGGTTCGATAATCGTCTATATCTCTCTTAAATCCGCCGGGCACATCTTCCTCTTTCCAGAAGATGTAAGGATTGCTCCGCGGTTCCCTCACCATTTGTGGCATGGGCGGAATGTTCAGAACCTCAAGGAGCTTTTTTATGCCCTGCCGCTGGATGAGTTCTCCCAGGCGCTCACGGTTTTTGCCCTCTTCCATCCACCAATCCCAGATCGGTTCTATAACGTTCTCTTTAATGCTGTCATAAGGGGGAACGCACTTCATGAAAGGAATGGTCAACACCCCCATCTGCGCTCCCTCGAGAATGGGAGCCTTTGCCCCTAAAAGGATGCTGACACCTGTATCAGTTCCCGGCCTCAAGGCCCGGGGCATGACATTAATGCAGTGCATGCAGCGTGTGCATTCCTTATTGTCAATCATTAGCTTGCCGTCTTCCATCCACATACACTTGGTCGGGCAGAGGTCAATGACCTCCTTCTGTATGTCGAATTTGCCCCAGTCTTTTCCTTTGTGGGCTCCACCGTTGGGTTCGACTTCGCCTTTGATATATGCCTGGACCGCATCCTGATCAATTCGAATATCATCTCTCCAGGTCCCGATAAAGGACATATCAGCACGCGCAACGGAGGCCACACAGCAGTTGGGACAGGCGTCAAATTTGAATTTGAATTTGTAAGGAAATGCAGGACGATGGAGTTCGTCCTGGTAGTAATGGGTCATTTCGTAGCACATATCCTGTGTATCAATACATGCCCATTCGCAACGGGCCTTGCCAATACAGCACGATGGGGTCCGGAGGTTTGAGCCGGATCCTCCCAGATCCTGTTGCAGCACGTGGCCCAGTTCATAAAAGATGGGTTCTAACTGCTCGGTAAAGGTCCCCAGGAATATAATATCACCGGTGGAACCATGAAAGTTCATCATGCCACTGCCGCGGTACTCCCAGAGATCGCAGATGCTCCTCAGGTAGTCCGAGCTGTAAAACTTGCTGGCAGGCTGATTGACCCGCATGGTATGAAAATGGGCAATGGATGGGTATTTTTCCGGAAGGTCTGAGTACCTCCCTATAACACCGCCACCGTAACCGAATACGCCTACGATACCACCATGTTTCCAGTGGGTTTCACCGTCGATAAATGAATCTTCAAGTTGGCCCAGCGTGTCTTCAACCACCTCGCTTTTAATCATCATCCGGTCATCAGGCAGATTCTTTCTGTGAAGGGCTTCCCTCTTGGCATCTGCCACAAAGCTCGGCCACGGCCCTGATTCCAGATCATCACACATGGGAGTATCATGTCTGGTCTTGAAATTTTTAAGATCTTCTTCCGTGTAATTATTCAGCTCTTCATCGGAATATATCCTGAGCTCATCATATTTTAACTCTTTTTGGTCTTCTCTTGGTTCAAAAGCCATTATCAATGCCTCCTTCTGCAGACTGTGTTTTAATATTTAAGGAGCAAACCTAAAAAATACGGTTAAATTCACCTCCTCCCCCAAAAAATCATAAATTATTACCCTTTAAGGGTATGCCTTTTACGCCATTTTTGTCCACCGCTAAAGGCTTAAGGCAGATCAATTTGTGTAAATATTTATGAATATTGGAACTACTTTAATCATCAGAAAGTTAAAAGGTGTTTATACTCAGGACCTGTGTAGGTTGTCAATAAAAAAGATTTCTTTTTTTTTAATTGACAATATTATCCGGCCATGTTCCTAATCCAAAAAAATGTGAGCATAAAAATAGCCGATACAAGACCAAGACGAGACTACCGAAAAAGATGTTGTTCACGCAACCCAGAATTACTATTGGCGCACTAAAAGGAGGGTCTGGCAAGACTATCCTTTCGTTAGGTCTCATCGCCGCATGGCGGGAAAAAGGCCACCGAATCGCGCCCTTCAAGAAAGGCCCGGACTTTATTGACGCCGGGTGGCTTACCTTTGCGGCTGCTCGACCATGTCACAACCTGGACCCTTTTATGATGAACAATGAGCAGATTGTTCAGTCCTTTATCAGCCATTCAGGTGATGCTGACCTGTCCCTCATTGAAGGGAACAGGGGCCTTTTTGACGGCCTGGATGTGGAAGGGCGCTGCAGCACGGCAGAACTGGCCAAGCTCCTTAAAACACCGGTTATTTTAATAGTGGATGTAACCATGGCCACCCGTACTGTTGCCGCTGTCATCAAAGGGTGTCAGGCCTTTGATCCGGATCTGAATGTTGCCGGGATTATTCTGAACAGAGTGGCGGGCTCACGCCAGGAGGCGCTGATTACTAACGCCATTGAAAAATATTGCGACACAATCGTGGTTGGATCTGTTCCCAAATTGCAAGACACTGTCTTTCCTGAAAGGCATATGGGACTTGTACCATATCAGGAAAGAGAGCATGCTGAGAAGGCGATCTCATGGACCAGGGAAACAATGGAAAAACATCTCCAGCTTGATGCTATTTGGAGAATAGCCAGTGAGGCGGAAGACATTGAGATAAAATTCCAATCTCAAACACCAGGAACAACGGTTAAGGCGGGTAATGACTCCCCGCAGATCGGATTCATCAGGGATAAGGCGTTTTGGTTCTATTACCCGGAGAATCTGGAGCAGTTGGAGCGTATGGGCGCTCGACTGGTTGAGATCAATGCGATTTCACAGAATGTATTACCTCAACTGGACGCGCTTTACATTGGGGGCGGTTTTCCAGAGATTCAGGCCCAGGCCCTGGCGGATAATCACACCTTTCGAAACGCCCTTAGAGAGGAGATCGAAAAGGGCCTGCCTGTTTACGCGGAGTGCGGTGGGTTCATGTACTTGGGGAAAAACCTTGTAGTGGATGGCAGAAACTATCCCATGGTCGGCGCAATCCCTGTAGAATTTGTCCTGAAAAAAAGGCCTCAAGGCCATGGGTATACGGTTTTGGAAGTGAATGAATCAAACCCCTACTATCCTGTGGGTGAAATATTGAAGGGCCACGAGTTTCATTATTCAAATCCTGTACTTACCGGGGAGGCAAATGTGGATTTCGCCTTCAAGGTGCGCCGGGGTCATGGCGTGGATGGTGAAAGAGATGGTATCTGCATGAAAAACGTCCTGGCTACCTTCACCCACATACACGCAGCCGGGAACCCGGGGTGGGCGAAAGGTCTTTTAAAGGCGTCTTTAGAGTACAGGAGAAGCAATAGTAGAAAAAATGGATGAAATTTTTTCAGAAAGTTTGAAAAGAACGATTGACAACACAGAAAATAGGATTTATATTCCTCTATTCAAATGCGCCTAAAATAGGCCATGAGCCAAATACTCATAAGGTTAAGTCATATTAAACAAGGAGGATAAGGGATTATGCCGAGTGTAGAATTTGAGGGAAACACTTACAACGTTGATGAAGATGGGTTCATTGACGATTTCAACAACTGGAACAAGGACTGGGTTCAGCATGTGAAAACAACTGAAGGCATCGAAGAGATGACCGACGAGCACTGGAAGGTTATCAATGTCCTCCAGGATTATTACAAAAAGAATGGAATCGCCCCGATGGTCAGAATTCTTTCTAAGGTAACTGGCTTTAAACTCAAATACATCTATGAGTTATTTCCATCCGGACCTGGCAAAGGCGCCTGTAAAATGGCAGGGCTGCCAAAACCCACAGGATGCGTCTAATTCTATTTCTGTAAATTAACACGCAAGCAAATCGTTCGAAACTGACAGGGTGCAAAAGGTGCCACAATGGCTCCTTTGCGCCCTTTTTTTGAGGTGACCTCCCTAACCCGGATAATCCTCCACTATTTTTTTATAAAGGCCGGGCCTTCGCTGAGGAATAAAGTATTTCATCCTGTGTTGTCTTATTTCCTGTAAGTGGTCTGCTTTGAGATCTGCAAAAAGGATTCTTTCTTCCCTGCCCGTGTACTTGGCCAGGATTTGCCCATCTAAGCCCAAGACAAGAGCAACCCCTGGAAATGAAAGGCCCTCGACGGTTTCCCCTACCTGGTTGCAAGCGACTACAAACACTCCATTATCAAAGGCCCTGGCAGGGAGATGCCTCATCCAGCTCTGGAATTTCCCTTTGGGATCTCCCCTTGGAGAAGCATGAGGAAAAAAAAGGATATCGGCACCCATCAGGGCAAGGACGGCACTGATTTCGGGAAAGTGTGTCTCATAGCAAAGCGCAACGCCGAAAGTGGTATTCCCAAAATTGTAGACCTCAATATCTTGTCCGGCCTGGTAAACGCCTTTTTCAGCAGATGACAGGTGCGTCTTCCTGTAAAGCCCGATCAGGCCCTCAGGGCCTGCTATCACCTGTGTGATGTAAGGCTTTTTCGCATCTGAAACTTCTATTAAGCCGGCAATGATAACCAGGTGCGCTTCACGGGCCAATTCTACTAACCGATCCATGATCTTGTCCGCAGCTGGCCCCTTGTAAACCTCGGCTGGTGGCTTCAAGGTATACCCGGTCACAGAAAGCTCCGGGAAACAGACTATGCTTGCCCCCTCCCCCGAAGCCTCAGAAACAAGAGACTCGATGCGGTCAAGGTTTTTTTCCACCTCGCCCAACGGAGCATGCATGCAGACAGCCGCTATCCTAAAATCATCCATTGCATCCCCTGTATCTACAACGTTCTTTCTTCCGCTAATAGAGAAGGATTTCTTTTCATGTATTCAAGACGATTCAGGCCGTTTATGTAAGCCTTCGCACTTGCCGTAATAATATCCGGATCAGCGCCTTTCCCAAGGGCTACAAGGCCGTTTTCCTTAAGACGCACTGTCACCTCTCCTTGAGCATCCGTGCCCCCGCTGATAGCATTAACCGAAAAACGCAACAGCCTGGCCTGGCTGCCTACCATTTTAGAGATGGTGTTGAAAGTAGCGTCAATGGGCCCAATACCAAATCCTGCGCTCAGGGTCTCACTCCCCCG
>JAIWDV010000051.1:0-8453 GCA_048632525.1 Bacteroidales bacterium
TTCGATTATAGAGATGCAGACCTGGCTTTCCTGTTTGCTCACGACAGTGATGCTTTCAATCGCTGGGAGGCCGGTCAGCGATTGGCCAGGAAGCTGCTGCTGAGCCTGGTTGATGACATTCAGGCTGGTCGGGAGCCGGAGATTCCGGGTCTTTTTCTGAACGCATTCCGCAAAGCTCTCTCGGATCGCAACGCCGATCCGGCCCTGCTGAGTCTGGCTCTGACGCTGCCGAGCGAGATTGAACTAGCGGAGGCAATGCCTGTTGCTGACCCCGGAGCTATTCATGCGGCGCGCGAAAGTCTGCGTTACAACCTCGCGACTGTCCTGGAGCCTGAACTGGATGCCGTCATGCAACTGATGCGGGATCCAGGTCTCTTCGATATTTCACCTGGGGCGATCGGTCGCCGCAGCCTGAAAAACCTCTGTATGGCGTATCTGTCCCTGTTGCGGTCAGAGAAGATTGTCGACGATTGTTTTCGCCAATTCACAGACGCCGACAATATGACCGACTGTTTGACAGCCCTGACCTGCCTGGTCCATGGTAAACTTCCTCGATGGGAGGAGTCCCTGGTGGCTTTCTATCACCAGTACCAGGACGACCCTCTGGTGGTCGACAAGTGGTTTGCCCTGCAGGCGACAGCTCCTGGCGATGAAACGCTTGATCATGTTTCGCACTTGATGGAACATCCGGCGTTCAGCCTGAAAAATCCGAATCGCATGCGTGCCCTGGTCAGCGCCTTTGCGCATGCCAACCCGGCCTGTTTCCACGTTGCTTCCGGTGCCGGCTACCGTTTCGTGGCTGACCAGGTCATCGCGCTCGATGCCTTCAACCCCCAAGTGGCGGCCCGCCTGGTCGGGACCCTGATCCGTTGGCGTCGTTATGATGAGGAGCGGCAGCAGCTCAGCCTCTTTGCCTTTGGCTACTTTTCTCTTAATAATGATTTTGACGGCCATAACTATCCCTCCTTTACTGTTGATAATATTTTCGTAAGTGAATACTGTCAATCCAATTTGACTAAAGAGTATCAGCAATCCTGATTTTAGCCTTTCGACCTTGCTAATGCAGTGCCGTGGGAAAGCCATAATTAGAATTACTGAAAGAGTAGGCTTTTTCTTGCATGAAAAATGGGTCTGTGATAGAAAATTCTAAAAGCCGGAATGAATAGGAGCGAGGGCCAATCGATGCCTGTACAAAACCATAGTTTATATGCTCAAACCACTGAAAAGACTGATATTATTGATATTACGCCTCAGGTGGCAAAACAGGTAAAAGAATCCGCCATTGAGAATGGATGTGTCACCCTTTTTATCCCGGGCTCTACAGCTGCCCTTACAACCATTGAATTTGAAAGCGGGGTTATCAATGACCTGAAAAAGGCAGTAGATCGGATGGCGCCGGAAGATATCTACTACGAGCACAACGAGAGGTGGGGAGACGGAAATGGCTATGCCCACGTTAGGGCGGCAATGATTGGGCCATCGCTGCATATTCCGGTTATTGAGGCCAAAATGGCATTGGGAACCTGGCAGCAAATAGTGCTAATCGATTTTGATAATAGACCCCGTGAGCGGCGAATTTTGGTCCAGATATCTGGTGATTAGGTGATGTGAGTCAAAAATTAAGAGACAATTGAGGCCGTCTATTGAAAAGACCCATTTCAACGAATACTTCAGAATTTAATAAGCAGTTGACTTTTCCAGACCATGAATTGATGCGAACCCTTTGCGGCGAGCATAACGCCCATCTGCATTTGCTGGAGAAAAAAATCGGGGTATCAGTATATGTCAGAGGAAACGTGTTGTCTCTTCAGGGCGGGGATTGGGAGGTCGGCCTGGCAGATGCAGTCATAACCCAGTTATATGACCTCTTGAAGGCGGGCTACCCGATTTATAAAAATGATGTGGACTATGCTGTAAGGATTCTGAGCGGTGATCAGTCACGCTCATTGGAGAAAATATTCCGGGACGAAGTCTATATTTCTTCAAAGAAAAAAGTTATAACCCCTAAGACTGTTAATCAGAAGAATTATATCGATAGTATTCGAAAATTTGATATTGTTTTTGGGATTGGGCCTGCAGGGACGGGGAAAACCTATCTTGCCATGGCTATGGCTATCTCGTCTCTGATCAAAAAGGAGGTCAATCGGGTCGTCCTTGCGAGACCGGCGGTGGAGGCGGGAGAGCACCTGGGTTTTTTGCCCGGAGACCTTTATGAGAAGGTAAATCCCTATCTCAGACCTTTGTACGACGCATTACACGATATGTTGGATTTTGAGCATACATCCCGTTTGCTTGACCAAGGCGTTATTGAAGTGGCCCCCCTGGCCTTCATGCGGGGCAGGACATTGAATGATTCCTTTGTTATTCTGGATGAGGCACAGAATACCACTTCAGAGCAAATGAAGATGTTTTTAACCAGACTCGGTTTTAGCTCCAAGGCGGTTATTACCGGGGATGTTACCCAAATCGACCTTCCTGAAGGGAGAATTTCCGGGCTGATTGAAGCAAGAGGAATTCTCGAAGGCATCAAAGGAATTGGATTTGCCTATTTTACCAAAGAGGACGTTATCAGGCACTCGCTTGTTCAGAAAATTATACATGCTTACGAGAAAATGGAAAGCAGCAAGCAAAAAAAATAGATGGGAATCGCGTAAAAACTGCTTTTTTTAGGATTTTGATATGCCAGACAAAACAAAAATAAGGACCCTCAGGCGGAGCAAGCCCCAAAAAAGGGGAGAAAGAGAGACCTTTCACGGGAGCAAGCATTCAAGCAAAAAAGGCCGCTGGTTTGGACCTAATGTGCAAAAGTGGGCCATCTTGATTGGCTTGAGCATAATTATTTCCATTCTTTTGTTCCCGAACGTGTTGACAAGGCCAAGAACCTATAACCTCGGAGATGTGGCTGATCGGGATATCAAGGCCTCCCGAGAGCTGCTCATTGAAAATAATGAACTGACGGAGAAGAGCAGACAGGAAGCCACTAAGGAAGTACTTTCTGTTTATGACTTTGATCCCACCGGCACAAATATTCTGGCCAGGATAGGAGATGCGTTTTCTGCAGGCAGGCAGTATTTAGCTGAGGTTCCTTCTGTCACTGATTCCCCTGAAAAACTACCAAAGGATCAGTCAACGAACGTTGACGCTTTTAAACAGGGTTTTTTCGAAACCCTTGATGTTTCTCCGGACGAAAAGATCATCGGTCTTTTAATGAAAAACGGTTTCCCCAGGGAGGTGGAAGAGACGATAATAGATTTGGTCACTCAGGTCCAAAAGAAAGGGATTGTTATTAATAAGGCTATTTTGGAGCGCCAGAGTGGAATGGGAATCTTTTTACATAATATCCATACCGGACAGGAACTCAAGGTAACAGACCTTAATCGGTTTTATGATGTGAAGGCGGCCAGGAAAATAATCAACGGGCAAAGCCAGGCCTTAGAGAAGTCGTTGAGCTCTTCTCGGCTGGCGGAAGTTGCGGTTAAGCTATCTGTCGCCCTCATCAAACCAAATCTCACCTTCAACAAAAGGGAGACGGAATTAAGGAAAGATCTTGCTCGAAAATCGGTTAAACCCTTCTATTTTAAGGTAAAGAAGGGTGAAATGCTTGTCAGGGAAGGAGAAAGGATCCAAGGTGAGCATCTTCTAAAACTTTCAGAAGAAAACAAGTCTCTTAAACAAAAAGAGATAATAGGCAGGGCGCCCGCCATGGCCCTGCTGATAGCTTATCTCCTTGCGGCCATTTATATGGTGGGTCTGTTAACAAATGGATCATCAAGAGCGGAGGTAAAAGGCCTTCTCTTTAATGCAGTAACCCTTTTGGCCATTTTTTTGGTGGTCGTGGTGTTTAATTTCATGGCTGAAGAAGTAGCCCGTGGATTTCGTTTTTTTTCGCCCAGGACTATTTTATTCGCCGCACCGGTCGCGAGTGGGGCCATGCTTGTAGCCGTCTTTCAGGGGATGAGATTGACCGCCAGTTTCTCCTTAATCATATCAGTGCTTGCAGCTTTTGTTGTAGGGGGTGACGCTGAGTTCTTTTTGTATTTTTTTGTCAGCAGCCTTATTGCAGGCTATGGGGTAAGACATTGCCGGGATAGGAGCGTCTTCATCAAGACAGGTCTAAAGGTAAGTCTTACGAATATGATTTTGGCTCTTGCAATGGAGGCCTTGCATGGATCGCTTTATAGCCCTGAGGCCCTTATTGCATGTGGAGCGGCCTTCATTGGGGGAATTCTCGTGGGCGTCTTAGCCACTGGCTTCCTGCCACTGTTTGAAATGTCCTTTGGGTTTACCACGGACATCAAACTCCTCGAGCTTGCCAATTTAGACCAACCAGTTCTAAGGGAGCTTATGGTTCAGTGTCCTGGAACATATCACCACAGCGTAATCGTCAGCAATATGGTTGAGGCGACTGCTGAAGCGGTCAAGGCCAACCCCCTACTTGCCAAGGTGGCTGCCTACTACCATGATATCGGGAAGACAAGAAAGCCACTTTACTTTGTCGAGAATCAGCGGGCTAACCAAAACAGGCATGAAAAACTAGCCCCGTCTATGAGCAGCCTTATCCTCATTTCCCATATCAAGGATGGTGTAGAACTGGCTAAAAAACACAAGCTGGGAAGTGAGATTATCGATATCATCCGGCAGCATCATGGTACAAGCCTCATAGCCTTTTTTTATGAAAAGGCCAAGGAACAGAGGGAAAAAAAGGTAAAGAAATTTCTTCAGATCAAGGAGGAGGATTTCCGTTATCCGGGGCCAAAGCCTCAGACCAAGGAGGCTGGTCTCATAATGCTTGCAGATGCTGTGGAGGCCGCTTCCAGAACGCTTGTGGATCCTACGGCCTCACGCATTCAAGGGTTGGTTCAGAAAATTATAAATAAGGCTTTTTCCGATGGTCAACTTGATGAGTGTGAGCTTACCTTAAAGGACCTTCATGAGATTGCAAAAAGTTTCAACCAGACCCTGGGCGGTATTTTTCATCACCGGGTTGAATACCCAGAGCCCGTGACAGATGGCAAACCTATGCGCAGGCGCGAGACTGCTGTAAACGGAAGAGCAGCATGGCTTTCTAAACAGGGGGATAATGGAAATACAGATCAACTCCCAGCAGGAGATTCCAGACCTAATAAACCAGAAGATAAAACGGAAGCTGGAGAGAGTCTTAAAAGACTTGGCCTGTCCTGAAAAAGAATTGAGCATCCTGTTCACAGACGACAGAAGGATTGCCGATTTGAACAATCGCTACCTCGGGAGAAAGGGACCTACTAATGTGCTGGCTTTTCCAATGCAAGAGGTTCCAACATCAGAATTTGAATCGCCAATGCTGGGAGATGTGGTCATTTCAGTTGGCGCTGCCCTTAGAGAGTCGGAGGAGTTTGGGGAGGACTTAGAGCACACAATCGATCGACTGCTGATACATGGGCTCTTACACCTTTTAGGCTATGACCACGAAAAATCGGACTCGGAAGCAGAGCGCATGGAAAATGAGGAGAAAAGATTGATATCAGTGATCAGGGATTTGAGATGAATAGAAATGATTTACGGAATCGGCATAGACCTTGTGAATATCAGCAGAATTGAGCGGGTGATCGGTAGATGGGGGGATAGATTTGTTGCCAGAGTATTTGCGCCTGCTGAAACAGAATTCTGTTACAGGAGAGTGTCTCCTTTTTCTGCATTTGCGCTCCGTTTCGCCTCAAAAGAGGCTTTTTCAAAGGCCCTGGGTCTGGGGATGAGGAAGGGCCTAAAATGGAGGGACATAGAAGTCTTCAATGACCCCAATGGAAAACCCGGCCTGAGGCTTCATGGAAGATCTTCTGACATTTGCCATGAGGCCGGTATAACGGGTATTCATTTGAGCCTTTCAGATGAAAGCGGATACGGTGTCGCTATGGTGGTATTGGAGAAGGGGGATTGAGTGGTATTTTCTAATACAGCCCGTGTTTATTGAGAACTTACGGTTAGTTGAGGTAAATATGTTGAATGCCAGTGATATTATGACCACAGAGGTCATCACCGTTAAAAAAGATACAAGTCTTCAGGATCTGGCCAGGATACTGTATGAGAATCACATTAACGGGGTTCCCGTTGTGGACGATGATGGTCTGCTTATTGGGATTATCTGTGAAAGCGATCTGATACGAAAGGACAAGAAGCTTCATATACCGACAGTGGTGACCGTTTTTGATGCGGTCTTTTATCTGGAAAGCCCAAAAAAATTAGAAAAAGAATTTGAGAGGATCAACGCCACCAAGGTGGAAGATCTATACACGAAAGATGTTTTTACGATAGATGAAAAGACGGAAATTGACGAAATTGCCACAGTAATGACTCAGAAAAAGATCTACACTATTCCTGTTGTGGATGGTGATCGCGTCGTTGGAATCATCGGTAAGGCTGACCTCATAAGGACCATTATTTCTTGAAAGAAAGATGTGTTACATACGACACAGCTTCCGATCAGGAGACCATACACCTGGGCCAGGAACTGGGAAAAGTCCTCAAAGAGGGTGATGTAATAGCCTTAGTTGGAGAACTGGGGAGCGGAAAAACCTGCTTCACCAAGGGGTTAGCCCTCGGTTTGGGGGTCTCACCGGATACAATCATCACTAGCCCTTCATTTTCCCTCATTAACGAATACGAAGGCCGGCATACCCTTTTCCATTTGGATGTCTACCGACTGGAAAGCCTTTCTGATTTTCTGTCAGCCGGGTTAGAGGAATATTTTTACCAGGATGGCGTTGTTGTCATGGAGTGGGCTGATCGCTGGCCTGAAATCCTGCCGGAATGGAAACTGAAGATTGAATTTGTTATAATAGATAATTCGCTTCGAAAAATTACCTTGTCCGGGAATCACTACCGGGCTGTTGAGATATTGAAAGACCTGACCCGGGTAAACCGGGATTCCGAAGCGCATAAGATAAAAACCTTGGAAATTTGAATCTGAGTAGTTGCTAAAGGTAAAACTATGGCATTAATCGTTCAAAAATACGGGGGCACCTCTGTTGGCAGCATAGAAAAAATAAGGGGCGTTGCCGAGCGGGTTGTAAAACACCACAAAGAGGGCAATCAAATAGTGGTCGTTCTGTCGGCCATGGCGGGACAGACCGACTTCCTGATCCAATTGGCCCGTGAAATGACCGATGATCCGGATCCCAGGGAACTCGACGTCCTTGTGTCTACGGGCGAGCAGGTGAGCGTGGCCCTTTTTGCCATGGCTGTGAAAACCATGGGCTATGACGCGCGTTCGTTCCTGGGTTTTCAGGTGGCAATCCACACAAGCAATTTGTACGGCAAGGCCAGAATCCATAACATTGAAACCGATCGAATTGTAAAAGAGCTCCAAAAGGGAAGAATCGTAGCCGTGGCCGGCTTTCAGGGGCTTGACGAAAATGGCGATATTACTACATTGGGAAGGGGCGGATCGGATACCACAGCCGTCGCCCTGGCTGCATCCTTGAAAGCCGATGTCTGCGAAATCTATACCGATGTGGACGGGGTGTACACCACTGATCCCGGCATTTGCCCAAAGGCCAAAAGAATGGACTTTATCTCGTATGAAGAAATGCTTGAGATGGCCAGCCAGGGTGCAAAGGTGTTAGAGATTCGTTCTGTTGAGTTTGCCAAGAAATATAATGTGCCAATCCACGTAAGATCAACCTTTAGCAATGAAAGGGGTACCATGGTGATTGCTGAGACAAAGGATATGGAGAGGGTGATGGTCTCTGGAGTGGCTTACAGCAAGAACGATTCCAGGGTCACCATTAAGAAGGTTCCGGATAAGCCGGGGGTTGCCTCACAGATATTTGAGCCCATTTTTAAATCTGGCATCGTGGTTGACATGATTGTTCAGAACACCAGTGAGGACGGGCTCACTGATATGACATTTACAGTGCCCCAGTCGGATTTTTACAAGACCATGAAGTTAGTGAGCGGAGTGGCCGGGAAAATTGGAGCGGAAAAAGTCTTAGGGGATGAGGGTGTTGCCAAGATATCCATCATAGGCGTGGGAATGAGAAGTCACGCTGGCGTGGCCCAGAAGATGTTCGCGGCTTTGGCTAAAGAAAACATTAATATTATGATGATCAGTACTTCTGAAATTAAGGTATCATGCGTCATAGAGGAAAAATACACCGAATTGGCGGTGCGTGTCCTGCATAAGGCGTTTGGTTTGGATGATGAGAAAAAGGCAAATCAATGACAGTGCTGCTGGTGCCCTGATCCTGTTGTTTTTTCTTCTCACCATGCATCTGCTAAGGGGTATTTTCAGCTTTTCTGCAGCGGATAGCCCACCGTGTGATGAGAAGGTGTTTGTACAAATTTCAGGAAATATTCAGTGGCCAGGCGTTTATGCATTCTGCCAGCCGCCTGCTTTGAAGGAGCTACTGAATCGGGCGGGAGGACTAATCCCCGGAACTCAAAAGTCCCTGCCCGGCAATGGTATTTTGTGCCATTGC
>JAIWDV010000052.1:0-8401 GCA_048632525.1 Bacteroidales bacterium
GAAAAAGAAGACTGAGAAAAGAGATATCACATGCCCTGAATTCAACTCATAAGTAAGGGGGAACGCTGGTAAAAAAGTAAGTTATGTAGGTAAAGGAAAATAATTTATGATATTGGGCGGTAAAAGAGTAGGGCATGTCGCTCGGAGATCTGGCTATGCTGTTGGAGATAAGCCCTCCTGCCGTCGGGTACTGGTCCCCCTTTCCCCACAAGGGAGTGAGGGTTGTAGAGGCTTGGCATCCGGGGCTTCTTTGGTTGGTCTTGGCAGGCCGATCAAGAGTGAATAGAGGACTCATTTAACCGGATTTGCTTCCAACTCAAGTTCCTCTATATCGGTAAACGATATGTAGTCGTCATCTGTGGTAATGAAAAAGTCTGAATCATTATCGGCGTCTTCCTGGCCTTCCCACCCCTGGCCCTTTTCCCAATGGTAAGAGCTATGTCCGCAAATGACAGTTGGCATTAAATTTGCTGTACCTAAAAAAAAGCGCAGAAATTTTCTGCGGTAAGTCCGTTTGTTTGATAATCTTTTTGACTTCCGGTGGTATTTTTTCGCGATTCTCTTCAGCCTGCTTCAGTTGATCCCGCACAATTTTGTCGTCAATTTGTGAGAACCTTTCAGCCAAAGAGGAGCATCCATTGAGGATGATTTTTTGATATTCCTCCTTCTCAAGATTTCTCACCAACGGAGTATCTGCAAGAATGGTCTTTAAGGTTTTGTTCAGGGAAGCCGTTCCACTCTTTTTACGTCCCCGTCTTTTTACACCTCTGAAAAACCTCTCCAAAATGTTGTTCGTCCGTTGAGGTGCAATAGTAACCGGCCCTTCTGAAGTATTTACGATGAGAGGATCGGCAAAGAGTTTTTCCCAATACTTGTCCATCTGCTCTATCATTTTCAAATACGTTGTTTTTCGCGATTCGTCACCCATCAACCACTCTTTGAAATTAGACACTTGGTCCTCAATGGTTTTGATGTCCGTTTCATCACCGTTATCGTTTAACCCGCTTCTTCCTTCGGGCATTGCAATGCGTAGCGCCTGCCGAAGTTTATCAAACACCTGGGCCTTTTTTGCCATGCCAGTGACCGCGTTGTTCAGCTCACTATCTGCCAGGACTTCTTCGAGCAATTTATTGATCTGGATAAAGGGCCTGTTGTCTTTGGCCTTGTTACGCAAATGGATGCCTGAAATGCTTTGCAACAGGCCACGAACTCTTTTCAACCTCCGATAAAATTCCAAATGTGGACGGTCGAATGGAAAACCATATCCCCGGGACAGGCGAGGGGATTCAAAAATCCAGTGTATGAGCGTATAAGTTGCAAGTGCCGGAATGCGCTCAAGGGAAAATGTCTGCAGTTCAGCCTTTTCTAAAACGGCCTTAAGATCGGAGATTCCTTCTGTGTCCTGACCGATCTTTTTTTCCAGATATCTTGCCTTCTGTCTGAGCAATGCTCTCACCTTATGCTTTCTCAATCGCTGGATGATGGTCTGGTAATCGTCGAGAAGCAAATCCTTTCCAACGTCTCGCAGAAAGTGGAAATGGCAGATAAAATCAGGAATTCCAGGAAATACCTGCTCAATGGCCCTCAGGATTCCAATGCCCATATCGTGCACCAATGCAACAGGATCGCCGTAGTGAATCCTGATACGTTGAAAAAATGGGATAAGCAACTCTTTCTTCTCAGAAGGGATCTTAATGTTATCCAGAACCAATTCCGAGATTCCATCCATGCCACAAAACAGATGTGGACTGTCCCCCTCGCATGTCCCGTCTACATGAAGAATATATCCACCCCGCTTCTTCATTGATTGAACCAGTTTTTCCCGGCTCTCTGCATGCGCCAGGGCCAGATAAACAACAAACTTCTTGCCCAAATATCCTATCTCCCGCTCCGAAACGAAAATGTTCCTGGAACCCAGGGCTTTCCTGATTTCTCTCTCGTTACGGCAGTGGACGAAAAGTTCTTTCCCAATGTACTCGATGACATCGAAACCATAGGTGCACTTATGAGGCGCAAGAGAACGCAACTGAGAAGAACAGAATATCGCCTGGTCGTTCGGACACTGCAACACGATTTCCCTGGCTTCAAATGCCCCGATGTCCATCGTCACGAGGGTTTTCGTCCAGGTCTTTACAACTTGCAATTGTGATCCACATTGAGAGCATTGCACCGTTTCAGGGTGAAAGTGAATCGTCGGCTTACGGGGAAATAAGGTCCCAGCCCTAACACCGGAAATCAACCTGTTTACATAGCTCGTAAGCAACTTCAGGGCTTTGTAGTCGGAGTTTTTTTTACAAGGCCATTATGTTCCAGAAAATCACGAATGGCAGCCGAGGAAATTTTGTGCATCCGAATTTCGGGTAAGGCCATGATTTCCTCTAAGCAGATCCCATGATGCTTGATCAATGCGGAAAGAATCACCACCGCATCTGCCTCAGAAAAAACTTCCCCTGCAGGATGCGCAAGCTTTGAGCGGCTCTTACGTTGCTGTTTATATGTAACGGGATTGTCCGAAAAATACACATAGACGCCCTCTGTCTTCTCCCTCTGGATGCCGCCCGCGTTTCGGAAATGATGCAAAAATGATCGAGGATCAAGCCTCACAAGAGCGCCAATCTCCTTGCCGGTTAAACCGGAAGGCGATCTCCCCACCAACTGAACGATCGTAGTCTTCAGATTCCCGTATCGGGAGAAATAGATATTCTCGTAATGCCACAACCCTTTATTGTCAAAGCGAGGGACCGTAGGCACGGCATAATACCGCCCGTTCTGATTATAGCTTGTATAGGCCCCCCACTGCTTAAGCTTCAACCGAGCGGTTGGAATGGAACAACTCAAAGATAACACCAACCTCTCAAGGGTGAATACCTTTATGTCTTCGAGTAAGCTGAAGACGTTTTTGAGCCTTCCTTCGCTGAGTTTGGTCATGTTGCCTCCAAATACTAAGTATATGTTTTAATCTTACATATATCATATACTTAATAACTATGGAAGCGAAAAATTCCCCTTTTCTTAGCCAAATCACCCGTTTTTATGGAAATTTGACGTATTCTTGATAACATATACTTGATAAAAGCCCAACATGTTGATATCATTCTTTAATGATAACACAAGGTTGTCATAATCCAACCGTCATTTGCGGTCATAGATAATATTATAGTAAAATATAAACTGCAGGTCAATGATTTGCCAAAAAGAGATCTCCCTGGCAGCGTCTTTGATCATTTTTTGATATAAGAGATAGGAAAATTTAAAACACGGAGGGTAATATGCGACCACTGGAAGGAATAAAGGTAATTGAAATGGCAGGTCTGGCGCCATCTCCCTACTGTGGGATGCTTTTGTCTGACTTTGGGGCTGATATAGTGATCGTTGATCGCCTGTCAAAGGGCGCACCGGAGATTCCCAACATCATGGCCAAAAATCCCTTTGATCGTGGGAAGCGATCCATTCGCGTTAATCTGAAAACTGACCAGGGCATTGGGATCGTAAGGAAAATGATCAGTAGTTCCGATGTGCTCCTGGAGCCCTACCGCCCCGGAGTTATGGAGGCGTTGAAACTCGGACCGGATGACGCATTGAATTTAAACCCTAAGCTGATTTATGCTCGCCTGACAGGATGGGGCCAGAGCGGCCCTTATTCAAGTATGGCAGGACATGATATCAATTATATTGCCCTCTCCGGTGCCCTGTCCCTATTCAGAAGAAAGGGGGAAAACCCCCTTCCACCGTGTAACATCCTGGGCGATTTTGCGGGTGGCGGCATGCTTTGCGCAATGGGTATTTTGCTTGCGTTGATCGAGAGGAACAACTCCGGTAAGGGACAGGTTGTGGATACAGCCATGGTGGACGGTGCAGCGAATCTGTCAACCCTTTTCTACGGCCTCCTTGCAAATCACCTCATGACCCTTGATATAGGTTCCAATATGCTGGATAGCGGTGCTCCTTACTACCAGACCTATGAAACGGCCGATGGTAAGCATATGGCAGTAGGCGCCATTGAGGGGAGATTTTATGACGAGTTCCTTAAAGGACTTGGCCTTGATCCACCCTCGCTCCCGCAACAAAATGACATGAAGCGCTGGCCGGAAATGACGATCCGTTTCGCCGAGGTGTTCAAAACCAGGACGCGGGATGAATGGACTGCCATCTTTGAAGGCAAAGATGCCTGTGTAGCCCCTGTCCTTGAATTAAATGAGGTGGGGGAGCATCCACATAACCGGGAACGGGAACTGCTTATTTCCATCGATGGAGTGCCTCAGCCTGCCCCCGCTCCCAGGCTTTCCAGGACACCGGGAAGGGCCGTGAAAGCCGGTGGTCCGAAGGGTTCCAATACGCTTGAGATTCTAACGGAGCTCAGATATTCAAAGGAAGAAGTCGAGAACCTTTTTGAGAAAGAGATCGTCGAATAGAAAAATCGATGTTGAACAGGTTACCTACTTGTTAAACGTCTTGGTGAAGGGATTGTTAAATGGACCGGGTTCACTCTTTTGCGGTCTTTTTGCCTTGGGCCTCTTTTCAGGCTTTTTTGGTGCCTTCCTTGTTTTTTCCGGTTCCTGAACGGCGTCCTGTTTCATGGAAAGAGAGATTCGTTTTCTTTCCAGATCTACGTCCAGCACCTTGACCGTTATGTGCTGATGGACCTTGACCACCTCGTTGGGATCCTTAATAAACCGGTTCGCCAGTTGGCTAATATGTACCAACCCATCCTGATGAACACCTATGTCAACAAAAGCACCAAAGGCGGTGACATTCGTGACTACGCCGGGCAGGCTCATGCCAGGCTGGACATGTTCAATCTTCTCAATGCCCTCCTGGAATTTGAAACTTTCAAACTGCTTTCGGGGATCGCGACCGGGTTTGGCCAGTTCGGCAAGAATATCGGTAAGTGTGGGGATTCCCACCCTGTCTGTCACATATCTATTAGGGTCGATCTTTTTCCTGAGCATATCATTTTTAAGCAGATCAGTTACCCCTAAGCCAAGATCCCTGGCCATGGTCTCCACAATGCCATAAGATTCGGGATGGACCGCACTAACATCAAGGGGGTTATCCCCATTTCTAATTCGGAGAAAACCGGCTGCCTGCTCAAAGGCCTTCGGGCCAAGACGCGACACCTTTTTAAGTTCTTCCCTGGAGGAGAGAGCCCCGTGCTCATCGCGGTAGGTTACTATGTTTTTGGCCAACTGTGGTCCAAGGCCTGAGACATAGGTGAGAAGCTGTTGGCTCGCTGTGTTGATATCCACCCCCACAGCATTGACGCAACTCATGACCACATCATCTAAGCTTCTTTTAAGGGCCAGCGGGTTCACGTCGTGCTGATATTGCCCAACGCCAATAGATTTTGGATCGATTTTTACCAACTCAGCCAAAGGATCCATGAGGCGTCTTCCAATGGATACGGCCCCTCTATAAGTCAGGTCCAGATCGGGAAACTCTTCCCTTGCCGCTTCAGAGGCGGAATAGACAGACGCACCGCTCTCATTGACCATTACCACCGGAATGCTGTCCGCAAAAGGAAGAGTATTAATAAATGCTTCGGTTTCCCTCCCGGCAGTGCCGTTCCCTATTGCTATCGCTTCCACTTTGTATGTGTCCACTAATTCCTTCACGGTTTTTGCAGAGGATAATTTAGCGTTTTCCGACTTAAAAAGATAGATAGTATCTGTTTGGAGCAGTTTACCCTGGGGATCGAGACACGTAATCTTACAGCCAGTACGAATCCCCGGATCTATGGCCATAACACTTTTTTGACCGAGGGGCGGTGCGAGGAGGAGTTCCCTGAGATTATCCGTAAATACCTTAATTGCGTCTCTGTCAGCCCGTTTTTTGGTCTCAAGCCTGGCGTCTGTTTCCATTGAAACAGACAGAAGCCTCTTGTAGCCATCATGCACCGCTTCCTTAACCTCCTGAGAAGCTGCATTTTCCCCTTTAACAAACATGGCCTCCAGCAGTGCCAGCGCTTCATCCTGAGGCGGGCTTATTCGCAGATCTATAAAACCCTCCTTCTCTCCCCGGCGCATTGCAAGAACCCTGTGCGATGGTGCTTTTGGCACCGGCTCTTCCCAGTCGAAATAATCCCTGAACTTGGCCCCCTCCGCCTCCTTGCCCGGAATTACCCTGGAGCGGAAGACCCCTTTCTGTGCATAGAGCGCCCGCATTCTTTCGCGAGCCACCTGATCTTCATTTACCCACTCGGCTATTATGTCCCGGCTGCCGGCAAGCGCATCTTCTGCTGTTTCAACCCCCTTTTCAGGGTCAATATAGGCTGCCGCCTCTTTTACCGGATCAGTTTCATCCTGCTGATCGAATATGAGTTTCGCTAACGGTTCAAGCCCCTTTTCCTTGGCTGCTGTGGCCCGGGTACGGCGTTTCGGTCTGTACGGGAGATAGATATCCTCAAGGGTGGTCATGGTCTCAGCGGAAACAATCTTCTCCTTCAGATCGTCAGTGAGCAGCTCCCGCTCCATGAGTGATTTCAATATGCTCTCTCTCCGGTTGTCCAGGGCCTCCATCTGAGCCATTTTATCACGGATCGCAGTGATGGTCACTTCGTCCAGAGAATCGGTAACCTCTTTCCTGTAACGGGCTATGAAGGGGACCGTGCCACCATCTTTGAGTAACCGGGCTGTGGCCTGTACCTGTCGGACTGCGATATTCAGTTCATCTGCTATCTTATTTACATGTTTGTTTTCCAACTCAACCACTCAACTATTTGACGATCTCTATACATTGAACCGGATACTCAGGATATTGCCATCCTGGACCAGGTAGTTTTTCCCCTCCAGTCGGAATCGGCCCTGTTCACGAACCGCCTTTTCGGATCCATACGCCAGTAAATCATCATATGTGAAGCATTCCGCGCGTATGAATCCGCGGGCCAGATCCGAGTGAATGGCGCCGGCCGCCTCAAGCGCCGTATTCCCCTCATGGATGTTCCAGGCCCGCACCTCATCAGAGCCCACGGTAAAAAAACTGATATATCCCACGAGCCCATAAGCCAGCCGGGTCAAACGATCCCGGGCCGATTCCTTAATGCCCATATCGGCCATGAAAAGATTCTCTTCTTCCGGATCATTCAGGCCGGACAATTCCATCTCAAATTCCCCGGCGAATTCAATGACCCGGTGTTTCTTTTCAATCTCGCTCAAAAGGTCACTATTTTTACCAAAGCCGTATTCGTCCGAGTTCAGGATGACCATCATCGGCTTATGCGTGAAAAATTGAAACCCTCGCACTATCTTTTCCTGCTCTCTATCCAGCTCAAGGTCGCTAATGGCCCGATTCTCGCTTACATGATCGACGATTCTCCGAAGCACCTTTTCTTCTATCTGGAGGGCATTTGTTTTTTTACCCCGCATGTAGGCATGCTCGATCCGCTCCAATCTGTTTTCCGCAATGATCAGATCGGAGATCAATAACTCGTCGATGATTTTTTCGATATCATTTATCGGTGTCGGGGAGGGCTCCGGTTCGTTTGAAAAATTTCGAGCCACAAGGGCTAAAGCGTCCGCATTTTTTATCAATTCCATGCCTGGACCGGAAAAGAGACCCGCTTTGGCCGATCCTTTTGTTACGCCCACAAAATCAATAAACTCGATTGTGGCAGAGATCGTTTTTTTGGGCCGGTACATTTCAGAAAGACGGCTGATCCGGTCATCGGCTACTTCCACCACCGCCAGATTCGGTTCGGCTTTGGCGTTTGTGTATGCGGTAACCGGGGCCTCCTGTTTCGTCAAGGCGTTAAAAATCGTGGTTTTCCCCGAGTTGGGCAGACCAATCAATCCTATTCTCATAACTCAGTCTCTTTTGCTCGTTTCATCGTCACTCACCATTACCTTCACCATCCTATCTCCCTGCTGAATGGCGTTCACAATCTCTTGCCCTTCGACCACTTTGCCGAATACAGTATGCATACCATCCAAGTGCGGCTGCGGTGAATGCGTGATGAAAAACTGGCTCCCGTTCGTGTTCGGCCCTGCGTTCGCCATGGAGATAACTCTTGTCTCGTGCCTCAGCGGATTATCCGCAACTTCATCCTCAAACTTGTAGCCAGGTCCCCCGCTCCCTGTACCTGTAGGGTCCCCTCCCTGGATCATAAAGTCGTTTATCACCCGATGGAAAACCACCCCATCATAGAAACCCTCTTGGGCCAGAAAAACAAAGTTGTTGACCGTTTTGGGCGCATATTCCGGATAGAGTTCCAACTCCATGTCGCCCCTGTTGGTTTCAATCGTTACCCGATAGGTTTTCTGCGGATCAATTTGCATTGCCGGTGGGCTATCCCACTGCTTCTCAGTCATTGGTCATTCCTCCTTTTGATATTCTAAACGTAACTACTAAGGTTCAAAGTTCAATGGTTCACGCCTGCCCTGGCGCGACTTGATATGCATTCTTGAAA
>JAIWDV010000053.1:0-8394 GCA_048632525.1 Bacteroidales bacterium
TAACGGGGTAAACTTTAGTCACTTTAGATCACTTATGGCCAAGTAATTACTCAACTGGTAGAACCTTATTATGGTACCACTACCCGAGGTAGTGGTTTAGGCCGATTAATCAACTTTATAATATAAATTGATCTCGATTTGCAATGCCCATAAAATGTGCGCCGGCAAATCCCATTGCGGCCTTAGGAGGAGTCTCAATCAGATCTACTAAGATCTTTTAACATTTTTTTTAACGCCCCTTGACATTTGACAGGTTGTCCTTATTTTTCATCTGTTACGTCTTTATCCCTCTCTTTTAAAAATCGGGTAAAAAGGGAGGTTTTCTTTATCTGAATCTAATAATTAACATCCCCGGAAAGGAGGATGAAGATATATGTAATCCAAAGGAGGTGAGAAGAGGTATTTTCAGAAATCAAATGAAGTTGAACCATAAATTATTCATATTGGAAGGAGATAGTTAAGATGAAAGTAAGACCATTGCATGACCGTGTAATTGTAAAAAGGGTGGAAGAAGAAGAGAAAACAAAGGGTGGTATTATTATCCCTGATACGGCAAAGGAAAAACCCGTAGAGGGTAAAGTCATGGCCGTTGGCAAAGGCAAAATACTGGACAATGGGAACCAGCAGCCTCTTGAAGTCAAGGAAGGCGATAAGATCTTGTTTGGAAAATATGCAGGAACAGAGATCAACATAGAGGGTGATGAACACCTGATCATGAGAGAAGATGATATCATCGCAATCGTAGAATAAACGTATTCTGGGGCTTTTTAATTAACCACAATCAAAAAATGAGGGAGGATCATAAATATGGCAAAAGAGATTAGATACGATACAAAGGCCAGAGAATCAATGCTCAGAGGTATCAATACCCTTGCCGACGCAGTCAAGGTCACATTGGGACCAAAGGGCAGGAATGTCATTCTGGATAAATCCTTTGGCGCACCCACTATCACAAAAGACGGTGTTACAGTAGCCAAGGAAATTGAGCTGGAAGATAAATTTGAAAATATGGGTGCTCAGATGGTCAAGGAGGTTGCATCCAAAACATCTGACGTAGCCGGAGACGGTACAACCACAGCCACGGTCCTGGCACAGGCAATGTACAGGGACGGCTCAAAGCTGGTGGCGGCTGGAGTCAATCCCATGGCCATTAAACGGGGAATTGATAAGGCCATAGAGGTCGCAGTGGCCGAGCTGAAAAAGATATCCAAACCTACCAAGGACCAGGAAGAGATCGCCCAGGTGGGAACCATATCAGCCAACAATGACGCAACCATCGGGAACATCATTGCCGAGTCCATGAACAAGGTTGGCAAAGAAGGTGTCATTACGGTGGAGGAAGCAAAAAGCATGGATACCACCCTGGAAGTGGTTGAAGGTATGCAGTTTGATCGCGGCTACCTCTCTCCTTACTTTGTCACCGACGCGGAAAAGATGATATGCAGTTTAACAGAGCCTTATGTTTTGCTTCATGAGAAAAAGATAAGCACCATGAAAGACCTGGTTCCTATCCTGGAGCAGATTGCCAAGATGGGAAAGCCACTCCTGATTGTTGCCGAAGACGTGGAAGGCGAGGCCCTTGCCACATTAGTGGTCAACAGGTTGAGAGGGACCCTGCAGTGTTCGGCAGTAAAGGCCCCTGGGTTTGGTGACCGGAGAAAGGCCATGTTAGAGGATATTGCCATCCTGACCGGCGGCAAAGTAATATCAGAGGACCTGGGTCTGAAGTTGGAAAATATTACCTTGAACGATCTCGGTACGGCCAAAACAATCACAATTGATAAGGACAATACAACGATCGTGGATGGCGGCGGAAAGCGGAGTGATCTGGAGGGCAGGGTCAAACAGATCCGGGCACAGATCGACGAAACCACATCCGACTATGATGGAGAGAAACTTCAGGAAAGACTGGCCAAATTGATCGGTGGCGTGGCGGTGATCAACGTGGGTGCGGCCACAGAGATCGAAATGAAAGAGAAGAAGGCCAGAGTGGAAGATGCCCTGAATGCCACAAGGGCTGCTGTGGAGGAGGGGATTGTCCCCGGAGGCGGGGTTGCCTTCATACGGACACTTCCAGCGCTTGCTAAGTTGAAATTGGAAGGCGAGGAACAATCCGGCGTTAATCTTGTGATGAGGGCCCTTGAGGAACCGATTCGCCAGATTGTAAATAATGCCGGGGCTGAAGGGTCTGTGGTGGTAGAAAAAGTCAAAGGGGAAAAAGGCGCCTTTGGCTACAACGCGGAAAAGAACGAATATGAAGACCTTTTGAAGGCTGGCATTACTGATCCAACCAAGGTCACGAGATTTGCCCTGCAGAATGCCGCGTCGGTTTCGTCTCTGCTGTTAACCACCGAAGCTATGATTGCGGAAAAACCAGCAGAAAAGGACGACATGCCCGGAATGCCTCCTGGAGGCGGCATGGGTGGTATGGGTGGTGGTATGGGTGGTATGGGAGGAATGATGTAGAGAAAGTTCCTCTAAGCTTTAACAATAAGAAGTGACGGGGTTCTTTTCCGTCACTATCAGCGACTATAAGAATTGTATCCGGAACGAGAAAGTTCATGTTTCCGGGTACAATTTTTTTTTGCGCTGAACAACGGTCAACTACCACTCCTAAAAAGGGGGCTTGAATGGTGACCTTAAAAGGGTCCAAATATGTAAATAAAATGAATTCGAATGACAAATATCAAAGCCCAAATTTCAAACGAATGTCAAATGACAAATGCTAAAAAAATATGTCCACCCAGTAATTCAAACTCAGCCTTATACTGGGGAAGATGCACAATGGAAAAGAGCTAAATAGCTGATCGTTTTGGAGTAACATCTTAATAAGCCTGGGCATTCCGAATCTTCCCCCTTTCACAAAGGGGGATTGAGGGGGATTTTCTTAATACAGCCCGGATTTATTGAGAACTTACGTTTTGGAAAGCATTTTGACATTGGGGTTTTGGATTTGAATTGACATTGGGATTTTGTCATTTGAGCTTTATCCCTTAGGGCATCCCAAATCACTATCTAACCCATACAGTTAATCTTGGATCATCCCTCTACAGAGGGAAGGTTTAAGGGATTGACTACACTTCAGGCTTTTACTTTTTTGCTCTGGCCTCATCAATTTTTTCGCCGAGAATTTTTAAATACTTGGCAAAATTGCTGGCCCTTTGAAACCGTTGATCCGGATCTTTTGCCAGAGCCTTATCAATTAGTTGCTCGCAGGGTCTTATCACCTTTGGGTTTATTTGCCGCGGAGAGGGATGTTTTGCTTGAGTGATTTGATAAAAAAGCTCTGTTAGGGTTTTACCACCAAAGGGGAGCTGGCCGGTCAAGAGCTGAAAAAACACTATACCAAGGGAAAAAATATCCGAGCGACCATCGATTTCCATGCCATTAATCTGTTCCGGAGACATGTAGTTGGGTGTTCCAAGGATAATCCCCGTTCTGGTCTGAGAGGAAGAGACCGCCTTGGCAATGCCAAAATCCGTTACCTTAATATGCCCATTTTTTAAAAGCATGATGTTTCCAGGTTTAATGTCTCTGTGGATTACGCCCTGCGTGTAAGCATAATCCAGGGCGTCGGCCGTTTCAGCAATGATGTCCAGCACTTTCCGTAAGGGCAGGAGGGAGTTTTTATCACAAAAATGCTCAAGATCTTCTCCCTCCAGAAGCTCCATGGCCATGTAAGTCAAATCGTAATCCTCTCCCACATCGTGAATAGATATAATCGAGGGATGCGATAGTTTTCCGGCCAATTCAGCTTCCTTGAAAAAGCGTTCCTTCACCTCTTTTGCCTGCTGCTCGTCAAAATCATCGGAGAAACGGATAGTCTTAATGGCCACCAGGCGATTGATCTTGGGGTCCTTTCCCTTGTAGACTACTCCCATAGCACCCTGGCCCAATTCCTCAAGGATCTCATATCGTCCAACCGTGGGTTTCGTATCCAGATCATCTGATATTACGAGTTTTCCCTCATCTTTCCTCCTGTGTTTTCCAAGAGGCAGGTCTCCGGCGAATTTTCTCAATTTGGGTATTCGTGCATCCAGGTCCCGGAAAATCTCCCCCTCTTGAACAATATATTCGTATACGGTAATGGCCTTGTTAATCATCCGCTTACGTTCGAAATCAAGACCCAGGTTATAAAGGACATCTTTCATGTCATCATCAAGGGGGCATTTTCTGAGTTTTTCAAAAGCCAGGTCCAACAGGCCCTGACTCTGCAGGCTCAGACCAAGCATCCTGTTTGTTTCAAAGCTTTCCTTTGACGAGAGCGCTAAAGTTTTCTGGCTGATCACGGTTTCTTTTACCAGGAATACCACATAAATGGTCACGAGAGAAAAACAGATGTAGACAACCTTGAACCATATATTCAGATTCATAAAGAGGATCAGCCCGGTTATAAAAACGCCAAAAAGCATTGCCCCCAGCACAGCGGTCCTGGAGAAGTAATCCAGTTTGGGGAAGAAAAAACACGACAAAAGGCCAAGCACCAGGATCAAAAGCGCCTCTATATAGAGCATGGCTTCAGGCCGCTTAAGGTACCTGCCGTTTATAAAACCTTCTATAATATTGGCTGTCAGTTCGACCCGCGGCATCTTGGGGTCTACCGGGGTATTGATGGAAACTCCGCCGTCTTCCGCTGTAAACCCAATAAGCACTATTTTACCATCAAACACGGCAGGAACTTTTTTCACCTTCAGGATGTCAACGAAGGAGTAATAGGGAAAGGACTTTCTTCCACCCTTAAATTTGACAAAAATCTCGCCCTTTGTCGTAGGAATGATTTGCTTGTCTAACTTGATTGCTTCGCTCTGTACAACCACCTGTTTCGGGTATTTGTTCAGGTATTCGAGGGCGAGACGAATGGGCATTGAAGGTATGACATGCCCTCTGTAATTGATAAAGGGAAGATGAACCTGTCCTGCCATCACTTCATCGGGAGGCAAGTTGATGTGCCCGATACCCCGAGAATTCTCTGACAGTTCAAGAAAGGGGGTTGTGAGTTGATTTACAGATACATATTGATCAAGGTTTCTCCCAACACTGGTGGCTTTCAGGGAATTTTCGTCAAGAAAAGAGTCGCTTGGGATTACAAGTTCAGTGTCGTATTGTCCGAATTTTCCCACAACCGGGAGTATAATATTTCCTGATTCCTTAACCGTCTGTGAAAGTTTTTTGTCATTATCAAGGTTCTCTTCAATTCTTTTTAATTTTTCAAGGACCCAGACATAAGAGGCTTTTTCATCGGTGGTCTCCTGCTGCTGAGAGATAGCCTCGTAAAGTTCTTTGACCTCCTTTAGGCCCTGGTTTTGCTCCTTTTGGCTGAAAACAAGATCCAGTCCGACCAGCTTTGCGCCATTGGCTTTCAAAATGCGAATCATCTCGGCAATCAAAGACCTTGGCCAGGGCCAGGGGCCGAGCTGGTTTAAGCTCTTCTCATCAATATTGACTATTGCAATTTTGTTTTCCCCCATTGATCTGGGTAAATCCAACCGCATCTCAACGCTGTAGATAATTCTCTCCATGCTCTCTAACAACGGGAAGGCCCTGAAGGAGAGAAATATATAAAAAACGGCGATGAGCGCAGTGATTAAAAGGTCTGTTCTATTAACGGTGAGTTTCATACAATGGCTTCAGCTACGTCCTTTTGTACCCGGATCGAACCATCAGACAATAAGGTTTTATAATTTTATCATAATATCAAAATGCCTGCATATTGTCAAAAAGAAACAAGGCCTTGCTGCAAACACAATTTCCCTTGAAAGGGCAAAAATAAAGTGATAATTTCCAAATCACACAGAAAGCGTGCCTGAGTGAAAAAACAGGGAAGAAGGAGCACCTGAATGACAGAGAATAAACCCCAGCGCATACCGGACATGGCTGAGAAGAAAAACCTTGTCGACAGGCGAAGACTTGGTGAATTGTTGGTGGAGACCGGCCTCTTGACCCGCGAAAAGCTCAAGGATGCCCTTGAAGCCCAAAAAGGCACGGGAAAAAGACTGGGCCAGATTTTGATGGATAGGCATCTTATTTCAGAAGAAGAAATCGCTTTTGCATTGGCCATGCAGCTCAAGATTCCTTTCATGGACCTCACGGATTATCCCATCAAAGAAAAAGTAATTGAAACGATCCCTGAGCATATTTGTAAAAGGTTTTACTGCATCCCTATAGACAAGAAAGAAAATGTCCTTCATGTTTCCATGGCTGATCCTCTTAACCTCAACATGATGAAGGAACTCCAATTTGTAACAGGACTGAATATACATCCTGCGATCTCGACAGCCACACAAATACATGAACGACTTCAAAAATACTACCATCCGGACACGTCCATCAGCGATGTTGGCGCGGAACTTGCCAAGGAGGATTTTCTTGAGTTCTACCCTGAAGAGGAAGAAATTGATGATGAAGAAGAGGCGGCATTAAATAACCTCCAGGACTCCCCGTTTGTCAAGATGGTGGACCTGGTCATCAAGAATGCCATAAAAAAAGGAGCCAGTGATATCCATGTTGAGGCCCAGGAGCACTATGTTAGAATACGGAATCGCATTGATGGTGTCCTGCAAGACGCAATAAAACTCCCGAAATGGACACAACCCGTCATCATTTCACGTATTAAGGTCTTGAGTGGCATGGACATTGCCGAAAAAAGGCTTCCCCAGGACGGAAGGATTCGGGTTAGAACCAAGGAGTCTCCAGTAGACCTGCGCGTCTCGACACTTCCTACCTTCTATGGTGAAAAGGCAGTCATACGGATCTTGAACAAGCAGACGGCTTCTCTTTCCATGGATATGCTCGGGTTCAGGGAAGAAAACATAAAGATCTTGCGTGGTTTTATCAACCGGCCACAGGGCATGATCCTGATTACCGGGCCAACAGGGAGCGGAAAGACCTCAACCCTTTACGCCTGTATGCGAGAGGTAAGATCCGATGAAGTGAATATAATAACGGTTGAAGATCCGATTGAATATGAAATGTCTGGCATTAACCAGGTTCAGATAAACGAAAAAGTGGGATTAACCTTTCCTTTCATCCTGCGATCCATACTAAGGCAGGATCCAAATGTTGTTATGGTGGGCGAAATCAGAGACCGGGAGACAGCCGAAATCGCGCTTCAGGCGTCCCTGACCGGTCACCTGGTGCTATCGACCCTCCACACCAATGATGCCCCATCTGCCGTTACAAGGCTCGTGGATATTGGAATGCCTCCTTATCTGATTGCTTCTTCTGTTGTAGGCGTAATTGCCCAGCGGCTGGTCCGGGTAATCTGCCCCGGATGCAAAGAAGAATATATCCCAAGCTCTGAGGAACTTTCCAGAATTAGTATGAGCCAAAACGAACTCCCTTTTAAATTCTACCGGGGGACCGGGTGTGCCGCATGCAATAATACAGGTTATAAGGGGCGTACATCTATTGAAGAAGTCATGATCATGGGGTATAAAATTAGAGAGCTTATCCAATCAGGAGCCAGTGTTGATAACATTCGAGACGCGGCCCTGGTGACCGGTATGACAACATTGGGCTTCAGTGGGCTTGAAATGATCCGTAAGGGGATTACTACGATCGAAGAAGTTCTGAAGGCCGTCTTCCAGAAAGAGGAAATGACCACCATTTGTTCTCACTGCGGCAAGGCAGTGAGCGTGGATTTCAGGGATTGCCCCTTTTGCAAGAACCCACTGGTGCCTACCTGCAGCTCTTGTGGACGGATCGTAGAAGCGGACTGGGTGGTCTGCCCTCACTGTAGAAACGATCTTAAACAGTAGAATCCAACCTAACACCCCCCAGATATTTCTTGACTAAACAGCCCATTTTTTCTATTATTATGTGGTTCAGCTTTCACGGGAAGATTGAGCCCCAGGCAGAAATGAAGTTTTTTGGGATTCAATAAGCCAAACGGCCAAGCGTATCTAATCGGGCCGGAACAGGGCTTCCCCTGGCTGGGGGAAGTTTCAAAGTGACTTTTTTATGAGGTTATCTGCGTCAGATGCAGTGTAAACATCATCCAGATCGAATAGCAGAACACATCTGCGTTAACTGTAGCGCGCCAATTTGCCATGATTGCGCTGAAGAGGTCAAGCCGGGGGTTTACAGCTGTTTTCAATGCGCGATGCTTCAGTCTGTTTCAGACAGCGGCGCCGGCCTGACAGCCAGGCATGAAAAAGCTCTTAAGAAAAGCGGGAAACGAAAGAAAAAATGGGGCCCCTTTCAGTACTTTGTGGTACTTTCCTCTGTCTTGATCCTTGTGATGTGGGGTGTAATTATGTTTGGAGGGCAGCCTGCTCCCCAGGGGACCGCTGAATTTGCGAAAAAGGGGAGGGTCCTTCTTTTCATGGTGGATGGGGCATTAAAGCGTTATGCGCACTATGAAGAAAGTAAATACCCCATAACCCTCTTCGATCT
>JAIWDV010000054.1:0-8244 GCA_048632525.1 Bacteroidales bacterium
AACCGGTACTCCACTTCTATTATTTGTACCACCTGCCGTTTTCCCGACTATATTTGATGGCGTCATAAAAAGTCCAACATACCCCTTAACCGTCATTCCGGCGAAAGCCGGAATCCAGTAATATCAAATGGTTACAGCTTGTCTGGGCTCCGGTTTTCACCAGAGTGACGACTTTTTACGAGAGCATCAGTCTTTGATGTTCAACACAGAAAAATTGACATAAAACCGCTATCTATGCTTTAATATTACAATTACAATCACAGTGATCTTATTCATAATATCAATTTCTCATTTTTTGCAAAAGGCTTTCAATGAGCTACTCAGCATACCTGAAACCACGGCAAGAGACGATTTCTGAAGAGGGAATCGAAGGGATTATCGATCTGGCGAACTTGAAAGATGAATCCAGAACCAAATTTGAGGCCCGGCCTGATGATTTTTTTCAACTTACCTATCCTACTTCGGATGTCAAAAAAGTCCTGGATGAAATTAATGTGCGGTTTTCATCTTCAAAGGAATCTTCAGGCCTTTTTCTTTTTGAGGGCTTAACGGGCAGGTTTAACGATACTTATCCTTTTTTCAAACAATAGGGCGTTGAGGGCAGACGGAAAGTTACTTTTTGAAAAAAACCTGGGATAATATGCCGGCACCCGCGCAGAATATTTTTCATAGAATGAATAAGAATAGTCATTTTGATCGGAAATATACGATACCGGAAGAAAGAATTTAGGGCCGGATCTTCAATCAGAAATCCAAAATCCGATGGAGTGTCTTTCTTCTTTGCCTATTGGGAGGATTAACAAGAATAAGGCGGGCGTTTTTTGGATGGTCGAACATGGGATAATATGCCTGTGATTGAAGAAATAAACGGAGGTATTGGTTCACTGCATGATTAATACTAATCACAAATCAAGGCGTGAGCCTGGCTCTGATCATAAATTGTTTTAGAACCAACGTTCCGGTTTCAAGATATGCGTGATGCGCAAATAGAAAAGTGGATGCGAAACAAACAAGGATTCCAGCTAAAGGCGGTGCAGACATGGAAAAATCGGATTTTATGCCAAGCATCTTAGATCAGGAGATTGCATCGAAGGCTGATGACGCTTTCGGGCACCAGGATTTTGCAGATGCTTTACGGAGTTTGATTGAATCTGAACATAATCATCCTCCTTTTAGTATCGGTCTGCTCGGTTCTTGGGGAACAGGTAAGAGTACAATCAAATCACTCTATCTAACTGATCTGGCTGATGATGTACAGACGGATGCTCAGAAGAGGAAGAGAAATCAGCGAATTAAGGCCATCACCTTCAACGCTTGGCGATATGGTGGAAGCAGCGATATTAAACGCGCATTACTGCGACATGTATTCTTGGAACTCGAAGGTAATGAACAAACGCTTAAAGACGAACTTTACAACCAAATCAGAAGGGATTTTTTATCACCTAGATCCTGGAAAGATATTTGGTTTGAGGTCTACGAAAAAGGCATATGGAATCTTATCCCAGTAATTGCCTTTCTGACTATTCTTTTGCTAACAGTACTTGTAACCTCTTGGGTGCTTGGTGTTGAGGATGATATAGCAGTCGGACTTATTGCCTTTGCTTTCTCGGTTGCTGGAACCTTTGCCACAAAATATTTGGGGGACAAAGCTACATTTTCAATCGCAAGGTACTCCAAGGCAACACGCATCGAAATGCCGAAAACGTCTTCTGAAGAATATGAGGAGTTGCTCGTTAAGCAGATCGGCCTATTCAAACGCAAGCACAAAAAATTTGAACGACTCGTTATTTTTGTGGATGATTTAGACCGGCTATCTGCTCATGAAATGGTTGATGGTATCGATGCTATCCGCACATTTATGGAACTCCCTAAAGACGTTTTGCCACCTGATTTTGGCATCGTATTTGTGATTTCTTGCGACGAGAACAGAATCTCTGAAGCGCTCAAAGGCCGCCACAAAAATTCCGACCTCCCGGGTGCGGTTATAACCAGAAATGATGCTCGAAAATATCTGGACCGCATTTTCCAGTTCCGTTTGGAAACCCTGCCTTTCCCCAAGCAAGACATGCGTAATTTTGCTCATCATCATCTTAAAAAATCAGCGCAGGATGTCCTTAAAGAAATAAAGGATAATGGGGGGAAAATTGCCGATGTAGTCGACCGTATGATTCATGTCGATGTGTCAAGTCCGCGCAATGCTCTTCAGATAATCAACACTTTTATACAGGCCTGGTGGCTGGCGATAAAGCGTGAGTTTGAAGGTTCCGGCACTCAACGTCCCGGTGGATTGCTTGAGGGTGCAATAACAAAACATCCCAAGACTCTGGCGGTGCTTTGCGCTTTAAAGGTCGATTTTCCATATTTTTACTATGACCTGCAAGAAGAACCGGATCTGATAAGGTTTTTTACAGAAGTCTTTGTCCAAAATATTAGACAATTTGAAGCCTTGCCGCCAAAGCCTAAACACCTTTTGTCGAAATACTGTAAAGACAGCGAATTGCTTCCCGATCATAACTCACTGCGCCGATACCTTGGGAGCTTGAGAGGCATTCGTTGGCCTGATTCAATACAGCCATTTCTTCAGCTAACACAAGATCCAATCACCCGCAAATATGGTGGGCGAGCAACACAAATCCATAATGCATTAGTATCAGGAGATACGACAGGGCTTCTGCAAGAACTCGGGCGTGACAAAGATAATGAGCCAATCAAGGAAGATGACGCACAGTTAATGGCAAATATTATTGAAGACCTTGAAGGAGAATCTGAATCCAAAAGAAATAATGCAACGTTTGTGGTTTCTTCCATATCCAAGCGAATTCCGGAAGGATACCAGCATCAATTGCTGCATCCGCTATGTCGGCAACTTGAGCTAACGCGCGACTTCAGGTCACTGATTGGAGTTCCTGCAATCGCTGCCCTTTTGGATAAAGTTCATCAAGATTACCAAAAGCACATTGTAAGCTTACTCATCAAAGATGCGTTTGACGAAAAACAAGGTTTTTCTCTGTTTTTGCAGACAATGCAGCCTCCTTCACTTGATGAGGCCAAGCAGATGGCTGAGGCAATAGCATCTATGGCTCTTTCGGTCTGGGATAAACATGGACTTCCATCCGATTCGCAAAAGGCACTTTGTAACTGGTTATTAACACGCTCAATCGCTCTGGAGAAAGAGTCAACAACTCTCCCATATGATTTTCTTGAACAATTGATGCAGGAATATCAGGATATCCTGCTTCCTGAACTTGAGAGCAAATACACGGAACTCTTTATTGGTGAATTGGAGAATGATAGAACTGCTGAGATCGACTTACCTGCCGGACTTCAAAGGTGCAATATTGTCTTTAACCAGCTATGGGAGGCTGGGGAGGATGATCGTCCAATAATGTGGGAACAATTGACCCGTATGGTATCAGTCAATAATGGCGAAGCTATCGGTTTTGCATGGAATTACGCGAACCGTCACAAAGCCGATGCAGGCGGGCTACATATATCCTCATTTGCAGAATCTCTTTCCAAACGTCTTTTAAAGGATATTCAAGAGGAAGACAAATGGGGAATCGAAGAGTGGGAAGAAGGCGCGAAAATTTTGTTGCAGATAGTTTCTACTCGTGCAAACGATCTTGAAGAGCCTGCCTTGAAGAGCCTTACGGACTTAGCCACAGCTTATTCTATTGATGAAGTTACTGTATCTTACTCTATTGATATCCTCACTATTCTTGAGAAAGAGCACAGAGAGGGAGCACAAGAAGTCATTACGAATATGACCTCCAATCTTTTCACAGAACTTCCGGATTCAGGGATATCGTGGTTGGCAAAAAACTTCCATGATCTCTTGAATGAAACAGAACGGCAGCAAGTCCAGAAGGCGCTCAATAATCTGCTGTCTCAGCCTGATGTGAACGACATGGCTTCGCAAAAATATGCCTGTTTCTTCGGAGATCTAATACCCGCCAGCTATGATATGAATGAAATTCAAGGTCATATCCAACATGCATACCAAATGCTGCAAAATAAACAAAATGAGTTCGATGGTTTTGTAAAAATGGTCTTCCAAACAATGGTAACAATGCTCAAATTTAAGGTGCCCGATAGTGTTGGCGGCAATCTCCAGCAGTTGTTTGATCATGCCCAATCACAACCCCCTTGGCTTGCCTGGCTGCACAAGACAATTGCTGAGTATTGGCCTCAAAAGCTCCCCGGCCTCAACATGCCTACGATTTTCAACAACGGGTTGTCGGTTGCAACCAGCAATCCAGCGCAGCAGGATATGGACGGAATATTGCTTTCGTTAAGCGAGTTAATAAACCGTAAGGCGGTTCCTGCGGATGAAAATGTTGTACGTCTATTAAAACTGGCATGTGATCTTTGGCCATATCACAGGGAGGAGGCCGCAAATGTCCTGAAATCTTACAAAGAAGTTCCTGAGTTGACAGATATTGCAGGACTGATGAAAAGTATCAAGCCTGATGACGAGTCTGCCTTTTCAGACCTCCAATCGACATGGAAACATATTGCGATGTATCTATCCAGCGAGCAACTGCAGCAGACAACCTCACTCATTTTAGCAAACAGCATGATTGGACCTGAAGACGAACCAGATAAAGCGTTGACAATATGGTTGGACAGTATGAGTGTCGATGCATGCAATGAAGTACTGCGTGTTTGTTTTGAAGATAATCAGATTAACGATGATCATAAGGATAGACTGTGGAGCCAGGCTGTAAATATTGGCAAAAAACTTGGGAAAGAATTCTTCCTGGATACTATTCCCGCACTTTTCGCTTATGATTCTATTCCCAAGACTCAAAATACTATCATTGAATCTATTGGTGAGATGAATGCAATGTTTGAAAATGCATCGGAAAAGAGTCTTCTCGCAAAATCACTGTTTGATGCCTTCCTCAAAGCGCCTTCCCTTGAAATGAAGCGTCGCCTATCAAACTGGCTACATGATATTGGCGGTGAAGCCCAGTTGAACCAATTGAGTAGCGATGCGTTTTCTGCTGGGGAAGATGATATTCTGATCCTAATGGAAACATTCCCTGGCAGGCACAAAGAACTGGCGAAATACAAAAAAACGCTCGAACAGAAGAAAGAAAGTGAAGAAGAGCAAGGTCAGTTAACAAAGTGAAATCATCAGAAAGAACGAATTATGCCTATCCGGTTATCTCAGGTAAATAAAGGCTATCTGTTTGATAATATACAATTTTTAGCCATACAATGATCTGTTTAAAAAAACCATCGTAAACGCCGTAATTTCAAGGCATTAAAGATAATCAACCTGTGTCAACCGGATAGGCATAGAACGAATATTGCCAGGCATCGGAAGAAAGAATTTAAGGCTGGTTGTAAAATGGCCTTATGAACGGAGAAATTTCATGAATAACAAGATACGCTGGGGACTGGACAATCCGCATCTATTCTCGCAGATGAAGATGGAACTGATCTGGAAAGGAAAATATGACGAGTATGGCAGCCAGCGGGCTGTGGATGTTGTCGACCCCCCTATAATCGCTTGCTATCTCGTAACGTTGTATAACCTCATTAATATATGTTATTCGAGTAGACAGAATCATTGAATGAGTCAAATAGGAGGCAATGAGATATATGAGCGCCATTCTTTCAGATAAGGACATTGCAATTCTGATAAAGGAGAAAAAGTCGCTTCCAACCGATTACCGAACAAAAATACAAGTACGTCCTAAAAGGGGCCATAAAGAGCGTGAGTTGGAGGTCAAAGGCAGCGATGGCAGTGATTTCCGTCTTATTTTCCGCCAGAGCCTTTTAAATCCCCTGGATTTTTCAATTATTCTGGCTTATAGACCTCCAAATTCAAACCAGTTATTTCGATTACAGAGATATAACGGGAAAAGTCATGAGCATACCAATACTATTGAGCGTGATACGTTTTATGACTTCCACATTCATCAGGCAACCGAGCGTTACCAGCAGTTAGGGGCAAGAGAGGACGCATTCGCTGAGCCAACGGATCGATTTTCTGAATTCCATGAGGCCGTTTCATGTATGATTAATAATTGTGGATTTGAGGTGCCCTTTGATCCGCAAAGAAAACTTTTTGAGGAGATCTAAGCCATGGACATGGGAATGATTGAACGGGATTTTCGTGAAAAGGTATGTGAAAAACTTACAATATCAAGTGAAGGGATACAAAGATACCGTGTTTTTACTCCTTTTATGTTTGAGGACGGAGACCATCTCGCCATTGTATTGAAAAGTGAGAACGGGGAATGGTTTCTCTCGGATGAAGGACATACATATATGCACTTGACTTATGACCTGGATGAGAAAGATCTTCAGCGAGGCACCAGACAAAAACTCATTACAAATGCGCTTTCAGTATTCAGCGTGCATGACCGGGAAGGTGAATTGATTATTCCCATCATGTATGATCGTTTTGGCGACGCATTGTATAGTTTTATTCAAGCACTTCTCAGGATAACGGATGTTACCTATCTTTCGCGTGAACGGGTTCGTTCCACTTTCATGGAGGATTTCAGGGCATTGATGGAAGAAACCGTGCCTGAAAATAGGCGTGAGTTCGACTGGCATGATCCCATCCACGATCCTGGTGGCAAGTACCTGATTGATTGCAAGATAAACGGCATGCCCAAACCGGTCTTAGTCCATGCACTGCCCTCAGATGATAGAACACGAGATTCCACTATTAGTCTGCTTCAGTTTGAAAAATGGGGCGTCTCTTTCCGATCCCTTGCCATTTTTGAAGATCAGGAGCAGATCAGTCGAAAGGTGCTGGCCCGTTTCAGTGATGTCTGTGAAAAACAGTTTTCAAGCCTTGCAACTAACAGAGAAAGGATAAAGAGATATTTGGGAGATTCCATGATATGAAGCCAAAGGAATATATTTCCTCATAAGTGGAGAAACTTTTTGAATAACAATATACGCTGGGGTCTGGACAAGCCGCATCCTTTTTCGCAAATGAAGACCGAACTGATCTGGGAAGGGAAGTATGATGAGTACGGCAACAGGCAGGCTGATTAAGTGGGACTCATTCTGGGTGGAGTATCGAGGGGAAAAACTTCCCATTGATTTCATTTTTGGAACTCCCATAAAACAAGAAATCCACGGATTTCCAGTTTATACAACCGGCTTCAATCTATCGAGCTGACAGGCATGCGGATTGAATCTTAATAATTGTGTTGGAGAGATATCTAATTTCATGATATATATGATTATAGAAAATATCCAGGGAGGTGTTTTAATGCTTAATCTAAAAGAACAGACCATAAAAGAACTGGAGAAATTAAAGCCCCAGGCATTGGCGAAAGTATATGACCTGATAACCGAGCTAAAGCGGACGAATCAGGCCAAAAAAAGCAAAACGACCGACGCTGATTATATAAAGGTAAGAGAGGCGTTAAAACAATGCAAAGGGTCTCTATCTGAAGATATAATTCTGGAAAGAGAAGACAGGATATGAATTTATTCTTTGATACCTCAGCGCTGGTAAAGTTTTTCCATGAAGAAAAAGGGACAGATATTGTTACGGATTTGATCCTTGAACAGAATAATGAAGTATGGATTTCAGAGCTGGGACGGCTGGAATTCATAAGCGCCGTTTTCAGGAGATTTCGTAACAAAGAGCTGGATGAAGGGCAATTGAACACGGCAGTCGATTCTTTTGAGAATCAAATTGCCGGATTCAATGTCGAACCCTTAGGGCATGTTGTTCTTGAGCAAGCCGAGCTTTTTATTAAAAAGTATGGAAAAACATACGGACTCAAGGCTCTGGATGCATTACATCTCGGCGCTTTTAGTCTCATATCTGAAAAGGATTGGTCTTTTGTGGTGGCTGATGACAACCTTTGCAGTGTTGCGGAAGTCATTGGTTTTACCACTATAAATCCCTTGAGGGAAAGCACAAAATGAGCGTAGTAAGCGTCTGATTTGAACCAGAAAACAGAGGGATGCAGAGGAAACAGAGAGAAGCAGAGGCAAAATTGAAGCGTTGTTAAAACAGCCGAACATTAGGAGCAAAAAGATTATATCTTTTGATCCATAGGCTGCAAGTTTTCTCAATAAACCCGCCGCTGGATTTTTATCAATTTGGTTGAAAATTATACCTTGACAAACAACCAGTATGTTAGTGCATTGCTAACATACTGGAGGTATTTAATGTGCTGTTGGCCCTGCGAAATACGGCCTTAAAGGATTATATCCACAGACTTCAATAATGCCAGAAATGATGTTAAGAATTTATTG
>JAIWDV010000055.1:0-8173 GCA_048632525.1 Bacteroidales bacterium
TAGTCAAAGAATTCGACTGTCTTGCATGCCAAGAGGCACAGTAACAGTTGGCTCAGCCAAGACCTTGATCGAGAACTTTAGACAATTTGAAAATGTTAAATATTACCTTGAACTTTAGTCACTTTAGTTCACTTTAGTCACTTTAGATCACTTATGGCCAAGTAATTACTCAACTGGTAGAATCTTATTATGGTACCACTACCCGAGGTAGTGATTTAGGACGATTAATTAAAGGTACTTTCGCTAAATGAATAACAAAAAAACAGGTTATCAAGAAGCGGTCAGGTACCTTTACAGCCTTCAAAAATACGGCATTAAATTTGGACTTTCAAAGACATCCAACCTGTTGAGGACCCTCGGAAATCCCCACAAAGGGCAGAAATATATCCACATTGGAGGAACCAATGGTAAAGGCTCTGTGGCTGCCTTTATAGCATCCATATTGGAAGAAACGGGTCTCAGGGTAGGTCTGTACACTTCTCCCCATCTGGTCCGATTTACAGAGCGCTTCAGGATTAACCGTGTGGAAATTACACGAGAAAAGGCAGCAGACCTGATCGAGGAATTGAGAGATGCCTCTGCACATGAGGAACCTCCCACCTTTTTTGAGGCCACCACGGCCATGGCACTGGCCTATTTTGCCCGGGAAAATACCGACATCGCCATCATGGAAGTTGGCATGGGTGGACGACTGGATGCCACCAACGTGATCACGCCACTTGTTTCCGTCATTACGAATATCTCCATGGAACATCAATTTTTCCTTGGATCCCGGCTGCTGGATATTGCCGGTGAGAAGGGGGGGATCATTAAGGAGAGAATTGATGTCGTAACCGGGGCTACCCAGCTTAGTGTCATTCGTCTGTTCGAATCAATATGCAAGGCAAAAACCGCCCCCATGTGGCGGTTAGGAAAAGATATCCGTTACCGGACCACTGGCTCGGGGCTCCATTACAGTGGTCTAAATCGCCAATTTAATGGGCTCAGACTGGGGCTAAAGGGAAAGTTTCAAAGCCGTAACGGTGCCCTGGCCCTCGCCGCAATAGAGCGGCTTGAAGAAATGGGATATAAGGTCTCATCCCAAAATATCAGAGAAGGACTGGAAAAAAGCATCTGGCCCGGAAGAATGCAGGTTGTGGCCAAAAATCCCACCATCATACTTGATGGTGCCCACAATCCCTCAGCCATGAAGGCACTGGCCGACTCCATAAAAGCAGGCTTAAGATTCAGACAAATGATTCTGGTGATCGGGGTGATGGAAGATAAAGAGATTGGTCAAATATTGCGGCGAATTGTACCGCTCTCTGATTACATAATTTACACCCGGCCAGTTTATTACCGGGCAGCCAGCCCTGAAACTATTATGGCCGAGGGAGCCCGTCTGGGAAAACCCGGAGAAATAGTACCCCTATTGACAGAAGCCATAGAAAAGGCCAGGGAGATTGCCGATCCCCGGGATTTGATTGTCATCTGCGGTTCGCTTTTTACTGTGGGAGAGGCAATGACTTATTTTGATCCTGAGACCTACAGGCCGGACGGTTTGGATTGACTATTTTCGATTGACTATTGACTATTAATGCTACTTTGTCACATTGCACAAGAGTTTAGGCAGGGCTAAGTCAAAGTTGCATCTAACATAATGAATTTAACATGAAATGCCTTTGATTTCAAAATCCCCCCTACCCCCCTTTTCAAAGGGGAGAAATATTAAGTCCCCCTTTATTAAAGGGGGATTTAGGGGAATTTTCTTGATCGGATTCAATCTGACTTTGACGTTTCCCTGAGAGGTCAAGTTTCAGGTGTTGAATGTCAGGTTTCAGGAAAGAGATTTGCTACAATTGCAACATGAGGAATACAGTTCAATCGTCAATAGTCAATAATCAATAGTCAATCCAAAAGGGGCTACCTCATCCGCATCCGTTATACCATAATGATGCCCATTCTCCTGGCCATTCTTTTATTGTGTGCCTTCAGGCCTCAGTGTTCCTTTTCCAAAGACAAGTTTTCAACGGATAGTCTCCTTGAGGACGATGAAACGCCCTGGCAGATTACGGCTAAGAGCCTCACTTACAAGGATAAAGGGGTCATCGTTGCTGAAGGTGATGTTGTCATCACAAAAGGGGGCCAATCCCTGCACGCGCAAGAGGCAGTTTACAATACAGAAACGGGAATTGCTGAGGTATCCGAAGGTTTTCGGCTTGAGTCCGGCGGAGATATTCTTACGGGCGAGCAGGGAGTATTTGATCTTGAAAACCAAACCGGTAAGATCACAAAGGGCCGTCTTTTCTTAAGTGAGAACCACTTTTATGTCAGCGGCGATGTCATGGAAAAAACAGGCAAGGACAGCTACCTCATAAAAAAATGTAAATTGACCACATGCGACGGCACCAAACCTGACTGGAGCATTACGGGATCAGAGATTAGAGTGACTGTTGAAGGCTACGGAACCGTGAAACATGCTGCCTTTCGGGTTGGCAAAATCCCCATTTTATATATGCCCTATATGATTTTTCCGGCCACTAACAAACGGCAGAGCGGTTTTCTGCCTCCCAGGGTTGGGTATTCCACACTCAATGGGGCTGATATGGAGGTGCCGTTTTTCTGGGCCATCTCTGACCAAACAGACGCCACATTTTATCAGCGTTATATGGCCAAACGCGGTTATATGCAGGGCCTGGAGTTCCGCTATCTCCTGGACGAGGATTCAGATGGGACTTTTTTCTTTAATATCCTCTCTGACAAAAAAGAAAAGGATCTGAGTGATCCGGACGATGTTAAGATCAGCCCCTTTCCTCGAACAAATGACATCCGGTACTGGTTCTTGGGCAAGTCGGATCAGGATTTGCCTTTGGGCGTTGAGTTACGTCTGGATGCGGATTATGTAAGTGATCAGGATTACCTTAGGGAATTTCAGGAAGGACTTTTTGGTTTAACGTCAAGGCCGGATTTGGTCACAGAATTCGGACGTCCGGTTCTTGAAAAACGTTCGCCTTTGAGGACATCCAACCTCAGACTCAGTCGTGACTGGGATAACTATAGTCTCCAGGCCGGGTCGAGCTATTATGAGCAGGCAGCAGATCCGGACCTGCAAGACGAAACGCCTCAACCGCTGCTGGGGCTCAATTTTGTCCTGCCCACAGAACAGATAATGGACTTTCCCGTGTTTTTCAACTTAGACTCTAACTACGATTATGTCTGGCGAGAAGAGGGAGTGAAGGGCCATCGAGCGTCCGTATCTCCCGAGCTTAATTTTCCCCTGTGGTTTGGCCCCTACCTGGAATTTGAGCCTTCCTTTCGCTATAGCTTTAATGCTCAGTGGTTCGATGAGGGCAAGGGAAGCGCGGATCATCAATATAAAAGAGCCTATGAGGCTGGCGCCAAGCTTCTGACCGATCTGGAGCGGGTCTATGACTTTAATTGGTGGGGCGCCAAAAGACTAAAGCACCGAATGCGCCCTGTGCTCAGTTACACCTACCTGGTTCCTCAAGACGAAGATGTTGAGAGCCCCTGGTTCGAACCTATCGACGCCGATGGCCGGAAAAACAGGATCGCCTTTTCCCTTGAAAATTACTTAAACGCCCGCCTTGAGAACAAAAAGGGGGGAGTGAGTTACCACCAGTGGGTCACCTTAACGCTTACTCAGGCCTATGACATTGACGAGGAAAGGCGCCATACGGAGCCCGGGGAAAAAAGGAGGCCCTTTGAACCCCTGAATGCCACGATGAGAGTGCAACCCCTTGGCAACATTGACTTTCTTGGCCGGGTGAACTGGGATTATTATGACCAGGAAATAACCAAGGCAGGTCTCTCCCTTGACCTGTTCTTTAAACGGTCAGGAGGGAGAAAAGACACCTTCAAGATAGATTATGTATTCGAGAGAGACATCCAGGAGACTGTAAGCGCTGCGTTCGCTCTAAACCTGGCTTACGGATTTTCGGTAGGCGCTTCAATAGAAAGGGACATACTTCTCGACACAAACATTTCTAACGGTTACTGGCTGGGCTACGACAGCCAGTGTTGGGGTGTAGAGCTTGGCGCAGAAACAGACGAAAGAGATACAACGGTGATGGTGCTCTTTAAGCTCCTGGGCCTGGGAAATATCAACGCGTCCTATTAACCTCATTTTATTCGGTTCCCCAGCCGGTCCAAAAAAAGTACCGCGAGAAGGCCGGCCACCATTAAAGAGAGGGCAGCCAAAACCTCGCCGTTCCATTGCCCGGGCAGGATATTTGACTGGACAAGGGGTACCATCTGGCCGTGTGAATCTACCACACTCTCCAGTGTTTCCTTCCAGGGCCATATCTTGCGCAACGAGCCGATCATCAGTCCGGTCAGTGTGGCCACCATCAAGTCATGGTAGTTTTTTAATAGCCACCCTAATATGCGGGAAAATGCGATAATACCAACGCAGGCGCCTGCGGCCACCAAACCAAGAACAAGAAAATCCCTGTGGTTGACCGCATCAAGCACATACTGATACTTGCCCAAAAGGACCAGGATATAGGAACCGGATATTCCCGGGAGAATCATGGCACAAATGGCAACAGCCCCACAAAGGAAAAGAAACCAATAGTCATTGGGTGTGGCGACCGGCACCAGACCCACCAGAAAATAGGAGCCCAGGGTGCCACCCACCAAACATAACCATGTTAAAATCCTCCACGCTTCAACGCGTCGGCTGACACTCAGCACAGAGGCAAGAATCAGCCCCAGAAAAAAAGACCATATAAAAACAGGCCTGTTTTGGAGGAGCCAGCTGAGGAGACTGGACAGAGTGAAGATTGCCGCAAGAATACCAATACCCACTGCCAGAAGAAACTGCCAGGAAATGCGATCAAGCAGAGGCCGGAATTTCAAGGTCACGAGGAATTGAAGACTCTTCAGGTCAAAGGATTTTATGGCATCAATCAATTCTTCGTAAATACCAAGGATAAAGGCCATGGTTCCGCCGGAAACACCTGGGACCACATCAGATGCGCCCATGCAAAAGCCCTTAACACCCAAAACAATATAGTCGGGAAAGGATCGGTTTTTACTATTCATTTTCATTTCTTACACTAAATATCTTACCCGGATTCAAAATTCCTCCGGGGTCAAAGGCCTGCTTTATCCTGGACATAAGTTCCAGTCCGGCCCGGGGGATTTCCATTTCAAGATATGGAGCTTTAGTAATGCCAATGCCGTGTTCTCCTGTAATGGTTCCTCCCATCTGAATGACTTTTCTAAACAATGCCTTTACCACCACATGGGCATTTTCCAGCTCCCCGGCATTGTTCTTATCAAGCATGATATTTACATGGATATTCCCGTCGCCCGCGTGTCCGAAGGCCGGGATGGGAAGACCATACTGTTGGCTCAATTCGGCCAGGTAACCGACCAATTCAGCCATCCGGCTTCTGGGGACAACAATATCTTCACTGATTTTGTGAGGTCTTAATTTATAGAGTGAGGGTGAAATGTTTCTCCTGGCATCCCATAACCTGTCTGCCTCTTCCTTATCTGTCGCAGCTTCAAATTTGAGAGCCCCTCCACGTTCGCACACTTCCCGAACCCTTTCTGCCTCCAGCTCCACAAGCATATCATCGCCATCTACCTCAATCAGGAGCATGGCTCCGGCTTGAGCAGGAAAAGGAAGATCCATCTCCTCTCTGACACATTCCAGACAGAGCCTGTCCATAAATTCAAGGATGGTTGGAATGATCTTGTTTCGGATGATGTTAGAGACGGTCTTAACGGCCGAGGGAACGTCCTGAAAAAAAGCAATCATGGTCTTTCGGGCCGAAGGTTTTGGGATCAGGCGAAGGGTGATGGCAGTAATGACCGCAAGGGTCCCCTCAGATCCAATGATAAGCCGGGTCAAGTCATAGCCTGCGACGCCTTTCATGGTCTCCACACCGGTCTTAATGATCTGACCCGTGGGAAGCGCAACTGTCAACCCCAAAACATAATCTCTTGTCACGCCGTACTTTACGGCCCTTAGTCCGCCTGCACACTCAGCCACATTGCCCCCGAGAGTGGAGATGTTTAAACTGGCAGGATCTGGCGGGTAAAAGAGTCCAACTTTTTCAACGGCCTCCTGAAGACGGCCTGTAATAACACCCGGCTCCACTTTACAGATAAGATTGTCCTCATCAATGGTGAGGATACGGTCAAACCGGCTCATGCCCATAACAAGGCCACCTTTTACGGGCAGGGCCCCACCGCTCATGCCACTTCCCGCTCCCCTGGGGACAACAGGGAAACCTTTTTCAGTTGCTAACTGAAGAATCTGGGAGACTTGCTGGCTGTTTCCAGGAAAGACCACCGCATCTGGCATGAACTCCAACTTGGTGGCATCGGTGGCGTATTCGGCCAAGGTTTTTTCAGCCGTAATCAGGTGTTCAAGGCCAACAATATCCGATATTTCACTGAGAACGGCTTTGGATATCATGAGCAGATCAGTATCCGGCTTCTTAAGGCGTGCTCAAGGGTCATACGGTCCATATATTTTAAATCCCCTCCCATGGGAACACCGAGGGCAATTCGGGTTATTTTCAAGTCTCTGTTTTTTTGGGACAAAAGGTTGGCCAAAAATGAGGCGGTCGTTTCACCTTCCGTGGTGGGATTAGTGGCCAGGATTACCTCCCGGATCCCTTCACGGTCGATCCGACTGAGAAGGGCCCCAACCTTCAAATCTTCCGGACCAATACCATCCAAAGGGGAAAGAACACCATGAAGGACATGGTATCTGCCTTTAAATGTCCCGGATTCTTCCAGGGCCAGTTGATCCCCAGGGCCTTCCACAACGCATATGGTACCATCTGATCGACTTTCGTCCCGGCAGATAGAGCAGCACTCATCATCGGTCAGGTTAAAGCATATGGAACAGAACCTGATCTTTTCTTTCACCTCTATCAGGCTTTTGGCCATACCTTCAGCCAGCTCCTTGTTGCTCCTCAATACAAACAGCGCCATTCGTGTGGCAGATTTTTGCCCAATTCCGGGAAGCCTGGTGAATTGCTCAATTAAATTTTCGAGAGATGTTGGGTAGATTCCCATAATTTTTAACCAGTCAAATGGAAAAAAGGAAACATGCTAATTCAGGTACATACTCCTATGTTTTGGGCAATTGACTATTGACTATTGACTATTTAGTACCTTTTAAATAAATTTGTATTCAAATTGCGCAAAAAAATTGTTGTATAGCCGGGAAAGCCTTTGCTGTAAAGGCCCTCAAAAGAATGAACGGCTATTCAACTTTTTACAACCTGTTTGGTTCCGGCGTATCCTGCTTAAGAATTAAAAAATTGAGGAATTTGGAGATTGAGTTTCTTATCTGTTAATTTCTGTCTACTTTATTTGAATAGACGGAGCGAAGCGACTCCTTAACTTCCCCGCTGCAAGCGGGATAAATAGGCACTTTTCCGGTTTATCCGGGTTGGGGATCAGAAACTCCTTAACAATAGTCAATCGTCAATCGAAAATAGTCAATTCATAGATAAGCCCCCAGCAATTGTAATAATAACCCTCAGTCCTATATAGCAGTGCCGTGGAGCTTTTACATAAGGCCAGGCATGCCGGGGATATTCATTCCTTTTGTCAATTTCCCCATTTCTTCGTTCACCATTTCTTTGGCCCTGGCCAATGCATCATTAACTGCCGCCATAATGAGGTCTTGAAGCATTTCCGCATCATCCGGGTCTATGACTTCCGGCTCTATTTTTATGGAAAGGACCTCCTGCCTGCCATTTGCGACCACTATGACCATGCCTCCCCCGGAAGAAGCCTCTACGGTTCTATCACCCAGGTCTTCCTGGAGCTTAGCCATCTTAGTCTGAATTTGCTGGGCCTGTTTCATGAGTTGGCCCATATTGGGCATACCTTTCATTCTGTTACCTCCTGTTTTTTCTTAAGTGCGTCCGGATTATCATGTGCTGCCCTTTTGGCAGGAGACCCTCCAATGATCTCCCCCTGGAACATATGCAGGATGTCCTGAACAGGCGAAGGAAGGTCCGAACGGATTTTGGCTTCTGGCCTGGGTTGTTCTGCACTGGCCGACGATTTTGTTTTGGAAAGGACTTGGCTATTACCAACTATCCTCACCTTGATATTCCGTTTAAAGAAATCCCGGCAATAATTGGATAGCTCATTATATTTATCAATATCCTCAAAATAGTTTGAAGAAAAGGACTGG
>JAIWDV010000056.1:0-8150 GCA_048632525.1 Bacteroidales bacterium
TCAGCCTCAAAAGACTCTTTGGCCTTTTTTTCTTCCTCATATTGCTTTTCTAAATCATAAAACTTTTCCTTAAATGCTGAAAGTCCCTGATTCTTCACACTTATCGTGTCCTCAAGTTCGGAAACGCGTTCATTTGCACTCTTCAGTTCCATGAGATTGGTGTCATACGTGGACTTCAACTGGTTCATTTTGGTCCCAACTATAGCCTTTTCTCTGCTCATCTCAGAGAGTTGATGTTGAAGCCCTTCAATCTCGCTTTTGCCCTTATTAATTACGTCCCCGAGGAATATGATCCTTGACTGAGAGTCCTCAAGTTTTTCCTGAAGCTCTGTAGTCGCGGTATCCCTGTATGACAGTTCAGTCTCAAGGGCCGCCTTAGTCTTTTTTTCTTCCTCAAGTTGCCTTCCTAAATCATGGAGCCTCTCCTCAAATGACAAAAGGCCTTGGTTCTTCACTTTTATCGTGTTCTCAAGTTCTACAGCACGCTCTTTAGCATTCTCCAATTCTTTGAAACGCTCGGTATTCTTTTCGATTTGATCGTTGAGTTTAGAAATTTCCTGGTTGAATTGAGTAACTTTTTCATTCAATTCAGACAGCTTTTCCTCGCTGATTAGTAAGGCATCTTTTGTATCAGCATACTTCCCATAGAGGACTAATCCAAATATAATTGCTGCAGCCAGAACCAGTGACAACACAATAGTGACGATGTTTTTCATTATTACCTCCTGTTCGTAAAATGATTGTTAATCAATCCGAGGTATATATTTGCCTGCTTTTCTAAGGAATCTACATTGACATATTCATTTGGACCGTGTGCATGTTCTCCTAAAGGACCATAGATGATCGTTGGCATACCCGTATATCTGTAAAACCTGGCGTCTGTCACTCCTCCTTCACCAACATAAAACTCAGGTTCTGTCTTTGAAACATCCTTAATTACCTCAAAAACTGTCTTCACAAAAGAAGAGTCTTTGGGTGTTATGTTTGCCGGTCCATATAAGGTGTTCAGAATCTCATAACTCTCCTTTCCCAAAACCCTGTCTATTTGCTGTTCTATTTCAGCTAAAACAGTTTCCTTTGTTTCTCCTGGAATCGTTCTTCTGTCTACTGTGATTACACACTCACCAGGAACCTGATTTTTGACCTTTCCTCCGGATATCATATTAACGCTTATGACGGGTGATCCTATCTCCGGATGGAATTTATCGATTTCCCTGTCTATTGCGAGAACGGCCTTTGAAGCCAGAACTATGGCATTTATTGCATCAGACCTTGCTTTTGCAGTATGTGCCGCCCGGCCTTTGAACTTCACATCAAACACCAGTATGCCCCTCTCCCCGTTTCTGATCTTTAAATCACTTCCTTCGCCTATTATAACACAGTCAGGCTTTTTGATCTTCCCTTTTTTTATCAACTCTATTATGTGTCTTGTCCCAAATTTTGCACCTTTCTCTTCATCCGAAACCAGTTGTATCTGCAAATTTCCATTGAGTTTCTCTTTCGCCAATATTTCAGCGATATGCATCATGACAGCACAACTGCCCTTCATATCATAGGCCCCTCTCCCAAAGAGTCTATTTCCCTTTAATTCTGCCGAAAACGGATCTGTTTCCCATATGGATTCATCTGCTATTGGTACGACATCGAGATGCCCGTTAAAGGCGATGGTTTTTTCGCCATGCCCCAAACTGGCTATTATGTTAGGTCTTCCTTTTTCCTTTTCATATATCCCGTATTCCACTCCAATACTTTCGAAAAAGCCGGAAACATATTCGCCGATATCTTTTTCCATCCCTGTTAAGCTTTTGTATTTAATAAGATCTTTTGCAATCTCTACTATTCTGCTTTTATTTACGCACATATGAATACCTTTGAGCTAATTTCAAAAAATTTCCCAAAAAATTAGGGTAAGTCGATGGGTACAAAAATTCGATGGATTCACAACCACACAGGGATGACGTTCGGGTAGGTAGGATTATCATTCCCGCCCCGCATCAAGTGCGGGATAAACTACGGCGGGAATCCAGTTGGGGACACCTAAATCTATTGAGAAAGTACGCTTTCAAAAACAAATATTAAATTTACGCTGCTGTTTGTAAATGAAAAATCAAAAATCCTACACAACTTTTTCCCTGATTTTTATACGTTCTCTTTTAGCCCTGGGATCCGGGATAGGCACCGCAGATAACAAGGCTTTTGTATACGAATGCTTCGGGTTTCTAATGACCTCCTCTGCATTTCCTATTTCAACTATCTTTCCATTGTGCATGACCGCAATATCGTCACACATATATCTCGCTACGGCCAGATCGTGAGTTACAAAAAGGACTGTTAGATCGAAACTTTTCCTCAACGCCAGCATGAGGTTCAAAACACCTGCCCTTATTGAAACGTCCAGCATGGAAGTTGGCTCGTCTGCCACTATAAAGATCGGGTCGATAACCAGGGCTCTTGCTATTGCAACCCTCTGCCTTTGCCCTCCTGACAGTTCATGAGGATAACGGTATAAAAATCCTTCTGGTGGCTTTAATCCAACAACCTCCAGCGCATCATGAATCTTTTCTAAATCATACAATCCCTGAGCTATCAAAGGTTCCGCAATGGTGCTATGAATTGTAAGTCTCGGATTCAACGACTCGTATGGGTCCTGAAATATCATCTGGATATTTTTCCTGAATTTCTTCAAGTTCTCTTCCTTCAGGCCTGCTATATCTTCACCCCCAATATATATCTTCCCGCTTGTCGGCTTCAATAGCCTTACTAACAATTTCGCTGTTGTCGTTTTTCCACACCCGCTCTCACCAACCAGCCCCAATATTTTCCCTTTCTCTATTTTAAAGCTTATGTCATCTACAGCATGAACATACTGTTGGTCTCTTGAAAACAACTTCTTCTTTAAAGGGAAAAGTTTTGTTAGATGTTCAATATTTAACATTTCCATCAGATCACCCGGTGACATGCCAAAAAGTGACCGCTTTCACTTTCAATGAACTCTGGCCTTTCTTTTCTGCAAATCTCCTCAGCATAACTGCAACGGGGATAAAACCTGCACCCTCTTGGCGGATTCAATAGATTTGGAGGTTCTCCTGGCACAGGCTTTAATTCTTTTTTTGGTCCCTCAATACTCGGGAAAGACGACATCAGAGCCTTTGTATACGGATGGAGAGGGTTGTCAAATAAGGCAAAGGTATCCGCATATTCAATGAAATTCCCTGCATACATCACGCCTATTTTATCACAGGTTTCCGCTATCACAGATATATCATGGGAAATATACATCATGATCATGTTGAGTTTCTTCTGGATGTTTTTTATCTCATCTATTATTTCATCCTGTACGATGACATCCAGGGCCGTTGTAGGCTCATCTGCAATAATAAATTTTGGGTCACATGCCAGTGCCATTGCTATTATTGCCCTTTGTCTCATTCCGCCGCTATACTCGTGGGGATAGTTTTCCATTCTTTCCGGAGAAAGACCTACCAGTTTGTATAGATCACGGACCTTCTCTCTTGCCTGTCCCTTTTTAATATTCTCATGGGCCATTATGGCCTCTATGATCTGATCTCCTACCTTATAAACCGGATTTAAGGCGTTCATGGCCGCCTGGAATATCATAGAGACCCCTTTCCACCTTATCATCCTCATTTCATCTTCTGTCTTCGGAACTATATCTTCCCCGTCAAAAATTATCTCGCCATTGGTTATTTTTGCATTCTCCGGCAGAAGTTTCATAATACACATCCCCAGAGAAGTTTTCCCGCATCCACTCTCCCCAACAAGCCCCATAGCCTCCCCGCTCATAATCCTGAAGGAAACATTATCCACAGCACTGACAGAACCCTCAGTAGTATCATAAGACATTCCCAGATTTTTTATTTCAAGTACCGTATCCATATGTTCATCTTTTCTTCAGCCTGGGATTAACCATCTCTTCCAATCCAACGCCTATTAGATAAAAGGAGAAGGCAAGCAGTGAGATACACAACCCCGGAGGAATCATCCAATATGGGGCTTTAAAAACATATCCTTTTACAAAACACCATTGAAGCATCATTCCCCAGCTCATGTTCGACGGGTCTCCAAATCCAAGAAAACTTAGCCCTGCTTCAACGAGAATTGCACCTGTAACAGTAACTGTTAGATAATAGAATGCTATTGGAAGCACATTCGGCGCCAGATGTTTTACAATTATCCTTGTGTTGCTGACACCAGAAACCTTCGCAGACTCTATAAACGGTCTTTCTCTTAATGACAAGGTCTGAGCCCTGATGACCCTGGATATTATCGGCCAGAACGTTAAGGAGAGTATGAGAAGTATTACCCAGTTGCTCTGCGTGCCAAAAATACCTGATATAACGATGAGAAGAGGAAGTCTTGGAAGAGTTAAGATAATGTCCGCAAGTCTCATTAAAAGTGTATCCCATATTTTCCCATAATATCCTGCAATAAGACCTATGGCGGCTCCTATGATTGTTGAAAATACTGAAACCATCATTCCGAGCATAAAGGCTATCTGTGATCCCCTGAGCAATTGAGAAAACAGATCCTTGCCTATATCATCAGTACCCAGGGGGTGTTTCCAGGAAGGTCCGACAGAGCCGTGCACATTGGGATCCACACCAATTATTGGGTCATATATCTCCGGGTTTATGTTTATCCATATGGGAGAAAAAACAGCCATGATTCCAAACAGTATCATGATAGACACGCCCAGCTTTATGAACGTACTCTTCCTTACCAAACCCCAAATCTGCCTGATTTGGCTTGCTTTCTTGTTTTCTGTTTTTTTCATTTACTTAAACAATATAGAGCCAATTTCATCAGTAAGATATCCTCGGATCCAGATACGCGTAAGCTATATCGGCTACAAAATTAGCTAACAGTACGACCACCGTAATAACTGCAAATGCCCCCTGCACAAGGGGGTAATCCTGCCTCAGTGTTGCTTCTACTATTGTCCTCCCGATGCCTGGCCATGAAAAGATTGTCTCGATCAAAACCGCCCCTCCAATTGAAAACGAGATACTTATGGCAAATGCAGTAACGATTGGAAGCATTGCATTTCGTGCTGCATGTTTATTCTTGATCACCTTTTCCTTTAACCCCTTCGCCCTGGCAGTAACTATGTAGTCCTCTTTCAATGTCTCAAGCATGCTGTTTCTCATTAAAAGCATATAGCCTCCAAACCAGAGGAGCACATATGTTACCAGGGGAAGAATCAGATGATACCCCATATCACATATCTTTTCCATGAGCGAAGGATCGAGAATCCACTTCTCGGGGGTTATCATTCCACCAAGAGGAAACAACTTCAGCTTAAATGAGAATATCCACAAAAACATAATGCCAAGCCACGGTGTGAAGGTGGTATAAAACCATAGCCCCAGGATCACAAAGAATTTTTCTGTCTTGCTTCCTCTTTTCCATGCTATTGCTTTTCCTATAGAAACCCCAATGATATAAGCAATGATTACGGCTGTGGTGATCAGTAAAATGGAATTCAACATCCTCTCCATTATGATACTCATTACTGGTCTGCCACTGTAAAACGAAGTCCCGAAATTTCCATGAACGAAATTCTTGAGATAAACGAAATACTGAACTGCAATCGGCTCATCGAGCCCGAACTGTTTCCTTATGGTTTCCTTAGCTTCTGCCGTCATTGAGGGAGTTAAAAGAAAAGAACTTGGATCGCTGGGTATAACTCTAAACAGGAGAAATATTATACTCATCACGATGAAAAACGTGATTATAATCTGTATAATCCTGCCTATTATGTATTTTCCCATTTTTTTTACTATCCTGAGTAAACCCTAACGTTGCATAAAATTTGAGTTCAAAACGCTTTAGATTAGGTTAGCAAGGGACGTTGGGCCATTTTCAGGGGTGAAAGCGTATTTAACACATACGGTGAGGTCTTGAAAATGGACCAACGTTTCTTGATGGCCTGATATAGAGCGAGAGTAGCGCTTTTGGACCAAAGATTTATGCAACATTAGGGTAAACAATCAACGCCCATCGAAGACCCCGCTAAGCGGGGGAGGACCGGGTTTTCTATTTTAGAATAAGGAGGGGATTCGCGATGTATCAGTACAATATTAGGGTTCAAGAGCTTTTTTCTTGCTCAAATCTAATACATCGCAAATCCCGAATAATGAATGTTTTTAATTTTCGCTTTCCCAGGTATATCCCGCTTCCTTCAGTATCTGGACAGCTTTTTTAATCCTCTTTTCCATGCTCCATCCAGCGCCGTATGTTGGGCAGTTAGGATCGGACCAGAATTGATTCACTGCCGGTATTACAGAATACTGAGGCACAGCATATCCCTGTTGCAGTTTCTTTACAAAGAACTTTTTGTCAATCAGGTAATGCAGCGCTTTTCTAAATGCCGGATCATTGAAAGGGGCTTTTGAGCAGTTGAACCCTATGAAATCTGTCCAGTCATTGCCCCACTCAACGATGGTCATTTTTTTGTCTGCCTGGAAATCATCTTTACTGGCAATAGGAATTGTACAGATGTCTATATCACCGTTCTTCAGCGCTAACATTCTCAGTTCCGAAGATGCATAGATTTTGAAAAGGATCTTATCCACTTTCAAGTCATACTTCAATGTGCCTGTTCCCATGGGCAAGGTGTAGTCCTTGAAGAACCAATCGGGGTTTTTATCAAGCAGGATATATGATCCTTTTTTCCAGTCAACAAACTTGAAAGGACCGGCCCCCATGGGATTTTTGATCTGATATTGGGTTATATATTTAGTCGGATCTTCCTTGGTTTTTGCTTCCTGGGCAATAGTGGCCCATTTGAGTTTCTGTAATATTATCATCATCATGGTTTTGTTGTAAAAATTGGCATTCTTTTTTGTTAGATAGTATTTCAGTGTATATTCGTCCACGGCTTCGACCTTATCTATGATATCCACACAATCCTTATAGTTTGGCACCTTAAATTCTTTTATGAGGTCTATGGTAAACTTGATGTCTGCAGCCGTAAGTTCTGTTCCATCATGCCATTTTATTCCTTTCTTCAGCTTTACGATTGCTGTATTCGCTGCGTCGTCGTACTTTAAATCGCCGTCCGCAAGGAAGGGAATAATCTTGCCACTCCCAGGAGCGGTTCTATACAGGGCTGTTGGTTGGTTCCACATTCCTCCACAGTATATCTTGTTGATTATGGTCCAGGTCTCCGTGAATCCTGTACCCAGAGGATTTAAAATGTCCGGCTCCTTCAGAACCCCTATCTTGAGTATGTCCTTTGCTGTATCTCCACCTGCCGGATCAATGGAACATATGGAATCAAAAGATTGAATACCTCCAAATTGATTTATCCACCTTTTCCACCTCTTATTATATGCCGTGAGGTTTGTGTCACTGATAAGAGGTATCTGTGGGTTTTCACCAGCTATTATCTTCTGAAGATTAAAGGCCCTGCTCTGTGCTTTGACCCGGTCGAGCATTGTAAGCCAATCAGAAGCCAGTTGGTCATATTTGGGGTTTTTATACTGCATGAAGTTCCACCCGTACTCATATATTTCAGCTTCGCTGTAATAGTACTGCATATATGAAGGGAATCTTTCTCCACCGATATACCAGAGGGTTGCATCAAAGTCTCTGCCCCAGAATATTTTCTTAACAAGAGCACCCTTCTCCATTGCCTTTGCTGCTACTGGTATCCCGATCTTTTTCCACCACTCTGCAACAAACACAGCTTCCTGGTTTAATGTTGGGTCCGCACCTGGAGTCAATGTAAGAAGCTCCATAGGCGCCATCTTTTCTCCGCTGGGGAGTATTAATCCCTTATAAGCATCAGCCTGTGGAGTGTGCCCCAAAATGGAGAAAAGCATTACAAATGCAAATACAAGTGCTAAGCATATACCCGGTTTTCTTGATCTCATCTTTTAACCTCCATAATTTTATATTTTCATCTTTGACAAATACCTCAAACATTCATACTCTACTTAACAAACCTTAACCAAAAAGTCACCTCCTTTCTCTCTATCCTAAGAATTTTCTGTTATTTTTCTTAATATTTCTCGTCCTATTTCAGTCTGGAAAAAGCGAGGTCCAGCATCTCTATGCCTTCCTCAATTCTATCCTCTGTGATATTCAAAGGCGGACCAAGCCTGAGAACATGGAACCAGCTTCCG
>JAIWDV010000057.1:0-8119 GCA_048632525.1 Bacteroidales bacterium
TGTCGCGTAGCGAGGGAGGAGGAATGGTCTATATAAATGGGCTGAAAAAATCGCTGCTGCAAAGTTGCCCTTATCTTGTAGTGTTGCTGCTCCCTTTTCTGAGAATTATACGTAATGACAAAGAGTCTGTACAGCTCACAATATTATTTCTTGTCCCTGTAGCTTTTATAGGTTTTTATGCGTATCATAATGGCTGGCACGGCGGATTGTGTTTAAATCTCAGGTATTTTGTGCCAATTTTACCTTTTACCTCTATGCTTTCCGCTTATGCATGGCGTGAGATGTCCGGCAACATAAATTTAAACTGGGGCAGGTTATGTTTGCTGACTACTTTTCTCTTCAGCATCCTGTTTATCATGACAGCAAAACAAATTGACTCTCAGGAATTTCCTTTTCTTACTCTGCCATTGCTATTGGCATTGCTGCTGACTATTCTCCTATTGGCACGCGAGAACTTTGCAAAGCTTAGTCGCTATATTTTCCCACGTGTTACTGTAGCGATATTCTTTGTGGCAATAGTCTGGTCAAGCCTTTTGGCATTTTTATATGATTACCCTCGTGCTCTCAATGCCAGACAGTATTATTTTAATATTGCTAATAGTGCGGCACAAGTTATTTCCAAAAACTCGATTCTTTTTACCTCTGGTCATGACGAGTTTTCCGGCTTGATTGAACGGGAACAAGTCCGTATTGCTAACCCAAGCAGAAACAATTTTAATGATTTTGCCGCATTGATTTCATTTCATTTTCAAGAAGGACATTCAGTTTACGCTGCCTTTCGTCCAACAGAGTGGGAAATCATTCGTAATAGAGGTTTGCTTGATTGCTATAATCTTGTACAACTTGAGGTTTTCCAGCATTTTATTATGTTTCAATTAATAGAAAAATCAGTTTGATAGAACACGTCAGGCTCGACCTAATAGAAAATACGGCATCTGTAACACCCCAATTCCCCCATAGTGTTATTTCACTTGAGAATTTTCTAAAATGTTAAGGAACGAGGACGAATATCATGAGCATATCAGCAAAGAACCATCGCCGATGGGTAGGGATAACCATTATAGTGCATTTTTTTATCCTTATGTTGCTTGGTTTGTCCCGGCATTGGGGTTATATGAGCTCTATTAATGATCTTGGTGTGTTTGACCAGGCAGTGTGGGGAGTGCTGAATGGCGAATCACTTCTTAATACCAGCCTGTTCAATCGACAGATCAATTGGTTAGGCTTTCATTTCCACCCCGTTGTCTTTCTGTTCACTCCACTCTATGCCATGATTCCTGATGTCACATGGCTGACTATCGCCCAGGCTCTTGCGTTATCGCTAACTGCTTGGCCGATCTTCCTGTTGGCAAGCCGCGTGTCCCTGTCTGAAAAAGCCGGCTTGCTATGGGCCGTTGCCTATTTGCTGAACCCGTTTCTGCTGAATGCGGCAGCCTGGGACTTTCATACTATGACTTTAGCGGTGCCCTTTGTGGCAATTAGTATGCTGGCTGTCGAAACAAAGAGACCGTACTTGTTATTTGCTTGCACGTTCTTCATTCTCTTATGCAAGGAGCACTTCGGGATAATGGCGGTCGGTTTTGGCATACTCTGGTATATCCGAAACAAGAGTTGGAAGCCGGCGCTTGGTCTGATATTAATTGGTATCATGCATAGTCTCATAGTGTTGGGTGTAATCATGCCGGCGCTTTCACCTACAGGTGATCATCCTATGCTTGCGGACAGATACAGTTGGCTTGGGCATTCAATGGGCGAAATTATTGGTAGATTGTTCACCGATCCCTTTTCGATAATCAAAGTTGTTATGATAAACTTTAAAGGGATTGCGTACTTACTTCTTCTCCTTGCCTTTTTTTGTGGCTTTCCTCTCTTAGCGCCGGAATTCCTATTGCCTGGATTAGCGGATCTCATGGCAAATATTTTGTCAGCTAATCCCATGCCAAAAAGCCCTTTTGCTTATCATAGTGTGACACTTATTCCGTTACTTGCAACGGCTGCAATTTATGGCGTCAAGCGACTTTCCCTATGGCAGAGCAGATATACCCTGACCGAAATTGCAGGTCTTGCAGCTATAGTTAGCTTTATTGGCGGGTATATGCTTGCGCCTTTGCCTCTGCCTGGGGCGTATAATATCTGGGCACCGGCCCATTTTCTGAGCCTGCCTGATCCGCGCGTTCAGATGATTCGGTCCCTGGTGGGTGATAATGCTTCCGTTTCCGCCCAGGCTAATGTTGGTTCACATTTTTCACAGCGTCATGAGATATATCGTTTCCCGAACATGGTGGGCCAAGTGGATGCCATCATCCTGAGATTGGAAAGCCCGACAAAGAATATTAACAATCTACCCGATCAGTTAACAGAGCATCGCAGGAATAATCCTCAGATGCTGCATGGCCATCTGCAAATGGCCAGGACAGAATATATAGCGTCCATTAGAACCCTATTGTCCGACAATAAATATGGGGTTTTATTATGGGATGATCCGTGGCTTGTATTGGCTCAGGGGGCATCAAGTCATGGCCTTGAGCAAAAGCTCGAACAAAAACTGAACCGATTAGAAAAGGAATGGAAAATAAGAACAACTCAATTGGAATATTGAAAGGCAGGGAGGGCTTCAAGGACATCTCACACTTCCCGCCGCACTTCCCTATGTTCACTTTTTCTTGAATAGTTCATCTATCCGTGTTAATTAATTTTAAAGGTGATTATAAAGAATGGTCACATCTTGAATTATGGATTATATAGACATGATAAAGTGACTACCAAGCCTAAAGAAAGGAGTCTTTTGAAGTGGTTGAAAGTGTTGAACTTTCTGTTGTTATCCCCGTTTATAATTCGGCAAAAATATTTCCTGAATTGCATAGACGATTGGTAAAAACATTATCGGACACAGTTCACTCCTACGAAATTATAGCGGTTGTTGACGGTTGCACCGATAGGTCGGCTGAAGTTATAGAGATGTACGCCAAGGGAGATCCGCACCTGAAGATGGTTGAATTATCTAGAAACTTTGGACACCAGACGGCCATTACTGCTGGACTCCAGCTATCTTCCGGCGAAATGGTCGTAGTGATGGACGACGATTTGGAAGATCAGCCAGAACTATTACCCAAATTTTTGTTTAAGGCACGGGAAGGATATGATGTTGTTTATGGTATAAGGAAAAAACGAAAGGTTTCAATACCTCGCCGCTTGGCGTTCAGCTTTTTTTACCGATTGCTGAATAGACTGAGTGCGATCGATATGCCATATGACTCCGGTGACTTCTGTTTGATGAAACGGCCTATCGTGGAAGCGCTTAATACCATGCCAGAGACAAACAGATACATTCGAGGGTTGCGGACATGGTTGGGGCTTAAACAGGTCGGCATCGAATATGAGCGCGGTAAGCGCCCCACTGGCCAGTCAGGATATAGGTTGATAAATTATATTAAGCTTGCGATGGACGGTATCCTGTCATTTTCATATAAGCCGCTAACTTTCGTGTCTGTTATTGGATTCACAGTAGCCTTGGCAAGCTTTTTAGCAGGAATGCGACTTATTATATTGAAACTTATGGGGGAACCAATCGATATCCCCGGCTGGGCATCCATCATGGTTACAGTTTTATTCATCGGCGGCATTCAACTTATTTCAATTGGCATACTTGGCCAGTATATCGCCAGAATATACGATGAAGTTAAGCGTCGTCCAAAATTCATCATAAAACGAACTATTGGATTAGAAAAGGAGGATTCGAATGATTAATTCTCATCAGGATCTGGAATTAAGAGAGAAACTATCTGGAAAGCGGGTGATGATTACGGGCGGCTTGGGCATGATCGGCAGTACTATTGCGAATAAGCTCGTAAATTATAATGCTATAATTACCATTGTTGATGCATGCATAGAGCCATATGGTTCTAATATGTTCAACTTGGAAAGTATCAGGGATAAGGTCAGCATTAGTATCACTGATATTCGGGACAAAGAAGCGATGAAGTTCTTAGTAAGGGATCAGAATATTATCTTCAACTTAGCAGGGCAGGTCAGCCATAATCACAGCATTGATGATCCATTTTTGGATGCGAGCATCAACTACATAGGCCATTTGAATGTTGTGGAAAACGTGCGAAAATTCAACCCCAAGGCAAGAATTTTGTTTTCCGGCTCCCGGTTACAATTCGGTCCAATTGAAAGGAACCCCGTTGATGAAAATCACCCGACGCGTCCGAAAACACCTTATGCTTTCAATAAAACTGTAGCCGAGAACATGTATCGTTTTTATTACGAAGTACATGGCATCCCATCTGTTGTGTTTCGAATACCAAATCCGTATGGATCTCGATGTCAGATGAAACATTCCCAATACTCCATAGTAAATTTCTTTATCCGCCAGGCAATGGAAAACAAGACACTTACAATTTTTGGAGATGGTGAGCAGTTACGTGACTATATATATGTTGAGGACTTGGCCGACGCATTTCTACTTGCATCGGTCAATGACGAGGCGAAAGGGCAAACCTTCAATGTAGGCAGTGGAGTTGGAACAAAATTTAAAGATATGGTGAATACGGTAGTCGATGTTGTTGGAAATGGTAAGGTTGTATATGTTCCTTGGCCTGATAATTATTTGAATGTCGAAACCGGAGATTATGTAACAAATATTACCAAAATATCGAAAACACTTAACTGGGAGCCATCAATAAAGTTACGGGAGGGTATTAAAAAAACATATCAATTTTACAAGCATCATTATGATCACTACTTCTAATATCTTTGCATAATCTTAAGCCGGCTTTTATCATGTAGTTTGCTTAACCCGATAGAGGTATTGTATATGCCCACCCCTATGGTTTCAGTTTGTATTCCAAGCTATAATATTGAAAAATATATTAATATAACTATTGAATCTGTATTGTCTCAGACATATGAAGACTTCGAGTTGGTAATTGTTGATGATAATTCTAACGATAAAACCTTAGATATAATAAAAAGATACAATGACGATAGAATTCGAGTAATAATAAACAAAGACAATTTGGGCCCACAAGAAAACTGGAATAAAGCATTAAAAGAGGCTAAAGGCAGGTATATAAAAATTCTTTGCCATGATGATTTATTATATACCTCTTGTTTGCAGCGCCAGGTAGAGGTGTTACAAAATCCTCGAAATGCAAGAGTCACAATTGTGTGTAGTGGTCGGGACATTATAGATGAAAACAGCAGGAAAATTATAAAAAGAAATTTTCCAAAGCAAAAGGGAGTCTTGTTAGGGAAGGATGCTATTAAAAAAATCGTTCGCTATGGGGCCAATCCTATTGGTGAACCCACGGCTGTATTATTCAGATCTGAGATTTTAAAAAAAATTGGTTATTTTTGTGGGAGCATTCCGTATGTTATAGATTTAGATTATTGGTGTCGCATGCTTCTTTATGGGAATCTTTACGTTATCCCAGAATCACTATGTGCCTTTCGAGTTTTCTCAAAGGCATGGAGTACAAAAATAGGATATCTACAAATTAGCCAATTTATACAATTTATAGATAAATTAAATAAAGATAAACGATATGAATTGAAGTACTTAGATTGTAATTTAGGGAGATTAAGAGCAATTCTTAATGGAATTGCACGAAATCTATTCTATAAGTTCTTTATTAAAAATTAATCTGTGGATGAAGCTTGTGAGTATCGATGAAGTCCTTTATGTTTCAAATCCGTTATCGTGCTTCCGTGGGCATCTTTGCTCACAAACTGCGAAGAGTACTGGAAAAACGAATTTTCGAGGTCAACTTGAAACAGTTTTACAGACACCTGTCGGCATGGAAGGCGCAATATCCGAACAGGCAGATCATTGGGAAAGTCGCACGGTTTTCTGTGGAACTAAATGTGGCGATGGCTGCACACTATCAGGAGAGCGACAGCCCGTAGTTTGGGAAGTTGCTCATTCACTGGCTCCTGATAGGAACCCGAGGATTGGTGTCTGTTCGTGCGAAATTCGCGAATTATCGAACGAATTATGGCGCCTGCCAATGTACAATTCGAGGCGATAGAGGTGAAAAACGAAGCCAACACATTCGTGTTCTTCAAGTTCTTCATCTAACATAAGACTAATAAAGCCGAACTGCTTACAGATACGGAGTAGCTATTTTTTGGGGCAGGAGAATCCTCAGGGAGAATATGCCCTGGCACAAGGGGAAATTGTTTGGGGGACTGCTCTCAAAAAGGCGACGCGCGATGTCGCGGATAGCGATCGGCTACACGACCAACAGTCCCCTCTCTTTGGGGCGGTGTTTCGCACAATGGTGTATATAAACGAGCTTTTGCCTCAGCGATAGACTCCTTACGAGCGGCTCGGTTTCAGCAGATTCTTCAGCGTGCCCTGGAGATTGAACGTTACCATGGCGCGGGGGCTGATCCGCTCCCCTGCGAAACAGACAAGGAGGCAGCGCATGTCCGCCGAGCAATACAAGGCCAAGCAGCATTACCAGGATAAAGCCATTGCCGACACATATGATGACCAGCGATTTCGTGGTTGGCGGGGGCGGATCGTGCATCGGGCCGAGTCGACACTGCTCAAGCATACACTCGACAACCACTTCCAGCCTATTGGTACCGTGCTGGATCTTCCCTGTGGTACGGGCAGGATGCTGAATGTCTACCGTAAGGGCGGGTTCATGGTGACCGGGTGCGATATTTCCGAGGAGATGCTCGCCCACTCGCGACGCCGCTTCGAGGACGATCAATGCTTCCGCTTTCAGACCGCCAACGCCGAGGCTTTGCCGTTTGAAGACAACGCGTTTGACTATCTCGTGTCGTTCCGCTTCGTGCCGCACCTGCCCAAAAAAATTCGCCGGAAGGTGCTGGCCGAGATGGTCCGCGTGACCCGGCGGACGCTGGCGGTCAACTTCTACTTCAACTACCCCACGCCTGTGTTGTTGATGAATCAGTTGCTGCGACGGACCGACTGCATTCCTCCGCACCGTATCCGGGAAAGCCAACTGCCGGCAGAGTTCAAAGGGCTTGGCGTGCATATCCGCAACATTGGGAAGCTGGGCTGGTTCGACCGGAACTGGGCGCTGGTAATTCTGGAAAAGACCACCGGGCTCCAGGCTTAAGGTCGGAGACGCGGTGGTTTCGAGGTTTGGTGCATTTGAATTCGACACAAATCTACAACATCTACGATCTGTTTTGGCTGAAGCTCCGGGATAATGGGTTGACATCCGGACTTCACCAGTCCTTGGCGAAGTTGCGGACCGACTACCCAGGCCGGCCGTGCGTGGAACTAACGCTGCACCGTCGCAGCCGCAACATGTCTGCCTCTGCAGACGCCCATTTCTCCGGGCAATACAAGGGAATCCCTTGGCGTGTCAGTTATAACCGCGACAAAACTGGTTGCCCGATTGCGGTCCATTTCCATGCCCCATGTTTCTGGATGTTCCTGGCCGTGCGATTCGCGCTGATCCCGCTCGTGCGACAGTTATTGATTGAGCGGGGCGGTTTTGCCTTGGCGGGCACGGCGTTCAGGTGGCGCGGAGCGACGTGGCAACTGTGTGGTCGGCCTGGGGTAGGCAAGACCCACCTGTTGCTTGAGGCCCTGAGCGACTCAGCTGTATTGGTGGGAGATTTGGAACTGTTGGTCTTCCGGGACGGGACGATCCGGCCGATGTTTGACCAAGTAGAATTCCGCTACGCAACGGTGCGGGATACGCCGTATTGGCAACGGCTGACTCAGGTGCAGCAATGGTGGCTGCGGGTCTGCCGGTTGATCTCGTTTGTCACTAGACGGCGGATATCGTTCAACCTATCCACGCCACCTGCGCAATTGGGGTGGCCTGTGGTGGCAGACGACGCTGACGCAAGGCACATCCTGGTGGGTCTGGGCTGTGACCAAACTGACTGGAACGTCGAAGTGGCTGTGGTGGAGTTAATGGCTTATTACCTTTGGTACGAGTCAATTTTTGATGTCGTGTTCACCGCCAATACGAGCCAAAGAGACCAGCAGCTGGCTGAGAACCTGCGGCGATCTGGCGCCAAAATCGATGCTCAGGAGAAAACGCTGCGCAGCCTTGCCAGGCGATTGAAACAGCATGCCGCAGATACGTCCGACGAGGTTAATCGCAAGCTCTATTTCCAGGCT
>JAIWDV010000058.1:0-8078 GCA_048632525.1 Bacteroidales bacterium
CCTCGAAATAGCTCGCTATTCCTGCGGTTTTGCTCAATCAGATCGATTAAATCTACGGCAAATTTGAGCGCAAATTCTACCAAGTTATTTTTTAGCGAGCCCTTAATCTCTAATAATGTTGAAAGCAGGGAAAAATGAATAATGTGAAAACATGCATATTGACGTTTTTGTTAGTGGTATTTTTGTCATTTGAAAGTGGCGCAGATGAATCAGTAATGGATACGCAACACGCGACACCTCAAATGAATGTTAACTCAAACCATGACCAAAAATCTTCTAATACCTCTAAAATTATTGGGCTGGGTTTGAAAGATTTTATCAAACTGGTAAAAGAAAAAAATGAAAGAATTATTGTTCAACAATTGGAATGGGAAATCAGCGGGGATGCGATCAAAAATGCCAAATCGATTTTTGAGCCGGAAGTGGTAGGATCTTACGGGCATGAAAAAAGCACGGATGAATATACTAAAATGGAAAAATTCGAGTACTTTGATATATCCTTTCCTGTTAGCGGTGATCGCAATAAGCGAAACAATAATTATAACATTGCGCTTGAAGGATTGCTTCCAACAGGAGCGCGTGTAAGCCTCGGCTACACAATGCAGAAGCTTTCCTATAACTTTAAAGAAAATAGTAGTAAAGAATACCAGACCTTTATTGGCGCAAGCCTCACGCAACCTTTGTTAAAAAATGGTGGCTTGAAAACTACCATGTCCAATATCCATATTGCAGAGGCGGATTACGACATAGCATTGCATACATATCGCCAGCAGATGATGCAAGTTGTTTCCAATGCAGTTGCAGCGTATTGGAATCTCTATCTGGCTCAGGAGAAATACAGAATGAGGCAGGATTCCGTAAAGATTGCCGAGCAGGTCTTGAGGGATAATCGCGAACGAGTCAAAACGGGAAAGATGGCAGAAACAGAGGTCATGGAGGCAGAAGCCGGTCTTTTGTTACGCAAATCCCTGGAAAGCGAAGCAAAGCAGGACATTGTCGCTGCGATGAATGATTTGTGTGTATATATCTCCTCTTCGGTTGGAGATAAAGAGATGGAGATTGAGCTTACAGATCGAATTGAAATCAATACCGTGGAGCGTGATTTAACAAAGAGTTTTCTGAAGGCATTTGAACTGAGGCCGGAGTATATAGCAACTCGTAAAAAGATAGAACGTGAAAAGATCCGGGTCGCGTTTGCGAAAAACCAGAGGTGGCCTCAATTCGATTTAAAGGGGAGCTACGGGTTGAATGGTCTTGAGGATTCGGTTGGAAGTTCCTGGGATGAGGCATTTGAGAGGGATTTTGAGTCATGGACTGTAGGGGTGGAGCTGAGAATTCCGTTCATTGGCGGCATGAAAAGTCGGAGTGAACTGGCTGCTGCCAAGCGCCGAAAAAGACAGGCTCTTCTTGAGCTTAAGGCAGTTGAAGTGGCGATAATAAATGGTATAAACACGGCTTACAGAAAGCTTTACAGCGCCTGTGAACAGGCTGTATACTATCGAAGTGTTGTTGGTATAAATAAGCATTTGCTTGAGGTAGAGTTGGCGCGGCTTGATGCAGGGAAAAGCAACAGCAGGTATGTTCTGGAAAAAGAAGAGGATCTCAACAAGGCCAGAGAGTCGGAAATCGAAAGCAATATAACATATGAGAAGGCTATTGTGGGACTCGAGATGGCGGAAGGCTCTCTCCTCGTTTGTTATAATATTGAGGTTATGGAGGTGGACAAGTGATTCTTCGCGCAGATGCTCATCGTTTCTTCTTATTGTGCGTTATTGTTTTGGCATTTCTTCTATCATGCGGTGTCTATCCTCTTTTTGCTGAGGAACCAATCTCTGTTTCCGGGATTACGGAACCGATAAATGACGTGACATTGAGCTTAGATGTAGCCGGCGCAATCAGGTCAATTTTTTTTAAAGAGGGTGACCTTTTAAAAAAAGGCCAGGCGATCCTTAAATTGGATAATACGCTTGAAAGCCTTGAAGTAAAGCGTCGCAAACTGATCTGGGAGAGCAAGGCCGAAGTGAATGCAGCTATAGAGCGTATGATCATGTTGAAATCCCTTCTTGAATCGACCCGGGCGCTTTATGAAAGCACTGGTTCTGTGAGCAAGGAAGAACTCGATGAAAAGGAACTTGACTACAAGCTTGCACTGGCTGAACAAGAGCGACTTGAGATCGCAGAGGAACGGGAAAGGGTTGAATATGAGATGGCTGTGGAAACGTTGCGTAAACGGACGTTGCTTTCTCCGATTAATGGGGTTATTATTGAGCTGTTTCTGGACAGAGGTGAGATATGCGAAGCAAATCAAGCGCTTGTTCGTGTTGCAGATACCAGCAGATGCTTTTTTGTGTGTAACATTGAGGAGAGGCTTGGCAGGGAACTTACAATGGGGCAATCAGTTCATCTGGAAATCCAAACAGGATCAAAGTCTTTGAAAAAAAAGGGAACCATTGTCTTTATATCCCCTGTTGTCGATCCGGCCAGCGGTCTCCTTAAGGTGAAAGCCCAATTTGACAACAGTGGTGGCGAGATATGGCCAGGGGTCTCCGGTTTTATGTTCCTAAAGCAACAAGCAACGAGAGAGCAATAAAGGAATGAATCAGACTATCAATGATTTTGAACAGATCCGTCGCTTCACGGGGCCGCCTGGTGAATTTTGGCCGGCATTTTTGGAAGGATGCACGCGTCTGGCTGCTGCCAGGCTTGGCCTTCTCCTGGTTCGGGAGGGTACTGACGGTTCGTGGAAAAATTTTTGTCTTTGGCCCGGGGATGCTCGCGGAGTCCTGAAGGCTTCGGGGCTGGACTCCAGGATAGAGGAGATATCCGCAGCTTCCGCGCGCGACGGGCATGCCTGGGAGACTACCGGGCAGGAGAAAAGCAGCGGGATAGCGCCTGGAATAATTCTTGGGGTTCGTCTTGTTCTGGGAGATGAAGAACGAGTTGGTGTGGCGGTCTTTGTCTTTGATAAGACTGATGGAGTGTCTCCGGAAGAGGTAATCTTACGATTAAAACTTGTGGCAGATACTCCTGCAATTTATCAGTCGGGACGTTTATTGCGCCAGTCCAGAGCGGATGTGGTTCAGTTTGCCGAGGCTCTTGATCTGATGGTTTTGCTCAATGCAGAGAAAAGATATCTGGCAACGGCCATGACCTTTTGTAATGAAGTAGCTTCTCGCTATCAATGCGCATGCGTTAGTCTCGGATGGCTGAAGGATGGCTATGTTCGCCTGCAGGCGATCAGCCACATGGAGCGATTCGAGAAGAAGATGGATGTTGTCCAGTCTCTTGAGGCTGCCATGGAAGAGGCCTTTGATCAGGATGAAGAGATTGTTTTGCCGCAGCCAGAGGGGAGTACCTCCGTGGTCAGAGATCATGAAGCCTTTTCCAGTGGCCAGGGTGTGCAATATATGGTTTCTCTTCCGATCAGGCTGGATGGTGAGCCTGTAGGAGTTTTGTCCTGTGAGCGCGCAAAAGAGGCGTTTTCAGAGATAGATGTCCGGGGATTGCGGGTGCTGTGTGACCAGGCAGCCCGGAGGCTGGGAGATCTGAAAAGAAATGACCGGTGGTTCGGCGCAAGATTGGCTGTTTCGGCACGAGAGACATTGTCCCGATTTTTCGGAATAGAACATACATTTGCTAAATGTATGGGCATCTTTGCATGTGTAATCCTGGCTATTTTTTTCTTTGGATATTGGAACTACAGAGTGGAGGCCCCCTTTATTCTGAAGACAGACGATCTGGCCTATCTGCCGGCTCCATTTGACGGGTATATTGCTGATGTCCCTGTCGAAGTTGGGGATCTCGTAAGTAAAGGAGAGCTTTTGCTGACCCTTGATACCCGGGAACTCCTTCTTGAAGAGTCAACAGCCATTGCTAATCAGATCCGGTATTCAAGGGAGGCGGAGAAAGCCAGAGCGGAGAATGCCCTGGCAGAGATGAAGATTGCACAGGCGCTTGCGGACCAGGCAAAGGCGCAACTCGGTCTTGTGCGCTATCATCTTAATAATGCCAAAATAAGAGCTCCTTTTTCGGGGATTGTGGTTGAAGGAGATTTAAAGGAGATGCTGGGAGCTCCGGTGCGGAAGGGAGATGTCCTTTTCAAGGTCGCCCTGATTCAAAAAATGTATGTTGAACTTGATATTGATGAGCGGGATGTGCATGAGGTGGCTGCCGGACGCACCGGTGAGATCGCTTTTGTGAGCAGGCCACAGCTAAAATTTCCCATTAAGGTCGAGCGGATTGAGCCGGTATCTGTTGCCAAGGAAGAAGGCAATGTATTTATTGCCCGTTCCCTTTTTACCGGAGAGGTTGCCGACTGGTGGCGGCCTGGAATGAGCGGTGTGGCAAAGGTCAACGTTGGGAAAAGGAACATCATGTGGATCTTCACCCATCGCACGGTCGATTTCTTACGAATATTTTTCTGGTGGTAAAATGCCGAAACCTGGAAAGACATTTAGTGAATCGTGGCACCGCGTAGCCGGTCTCAATGTCAGTTTGAGATCAACTGTGAAGGTGCGGAAGCAGTTCTTTCGGGGGGAGAGATGGCATATTCTTTATGATTCCTTTAATAACCAGTTTTTTCGTCTCCGTCCCGAGGCATACGATTTTGTATCGCGGCTGCGTCCGGACCGGACAGTAGAGGAGGTCTGGGAAGAATCTCTGGAACGATATCCTGATGATGCGCCTGGACAGGAAGACGTTATACAACTGCTGACCCAGCTTCATTTTGCTAATCTCCTTTATTTTGAGGTTCCTGCTGATAGCGCTAAACTCTTCGAGCGTTATAAAAAACGGCGCCGCCGGGAAATCCGATCAAAACTCCTTAGCATCATGTTCATACGTATTCCACTTCTGGACCCTGAAAATTTTCTGAAGCGATTCTTGCCGGTAATCAAAGTTCTGCTCGGGCATGTCGGAGCGATCGTGTGGATAGCGGTGGTCGGCACAGCACTAAAAGTTGTCCTGGATCGCTTTGATGCGGTTACGGAACAGGCTCAGGGAATTCTTGCCCCTGACAATCTGATTCTTCTTTACGTTGGTCTTGTAGTGATTAAAACTCTCCACGAGTTCGGACACGCCATGGCATGCAGGCGTTTCGGGGGGGAAGTGCATACAATGGGTGTAATGCTGCTGGTCTTTACTCCGCTTCCTTATATGGATGCAACCTCAAGCTGGTCGTTTCGGAGCCGATGGCATCGCGCATTTGTGGGGGGCGCCGGAATGATTGTTGAGATCTTTGTGGCTGGGCTGGCTACCTTTTTATGGGCTTATACAGGGCCAGGGACTCTTCATAGCCTGGCCTATAACATTATGTTTATTGCCTCTGTATCGACTCTCCTGTTTAATGCGAATCCCCTCCTTCGTTTTGACGGCTATTATATTCTTTCCGATCTGCTTGAGGTTCCCAATCTTCATACAAGATCTCTTAAACATTTGAGACATATAGTGGAACGGTATCTCTTTGGCTACAATGATTCTCATAGTCCCACTCAGAGCTTGAAGGAGGCAACATGGCTCAGTATTTTTGGTGTATTGAGCGGCATTTATCGTGTTATTGTTTTTACAGGTATCATCCTTTTTGTAGCGGATAAATTTCTTCTCGCGGGACTGATTATGGCTGCAATGTGTGTGATTTCATGGGTGGTGGTTCCGGTTTTTCGTTTGATCAAATATCTCGCATCAAATCCCCGCCTGGCCAGGACGCGACTGCGGGCAGTATCCGTTTGCGGAGGTATTTTTTTGCTGGTCTTATTCTTTCTTGCAGTATGCCCTTTTCCAAACAGGTTTCGGGCGCCCGGTGTGATGGAAGCAGTTCAATATATCCGTGTGGTCAACGACGCTCCTGGTTATGTGGATGCAGTGCTGGCTCCTTCGGGGAGCAATGTTCATGCAGGGGTTCCGCTGATTGCATTATCAGATCGGGAATTAGAGTTTGAAATTGAGGCCGCAACAGCACAACTGGAGGAGACGCTCGCGCTTGAGCAGCGCGCCATGAGCGGTCAGACCGCTGACCTTGCGCCGATCCGGAAACGCATGGAAACCATTCAAGCCAAATTAAAAGATCTAAGGTCTCAAAAAGCTTCCCTTATTGTAAGGGCAAGGGAGTCCGGGGTGTGGGCGGCGCCTCAGAGCAAGGAGATGGTTGGTGCCTGGATCCCGAGAGGATCGCTGATCGGTGAAATTGTGAATCAGAAAGCGTTTCGATTTTCCGCGGTTGTTTCCCAGGAGGAGGCTGCAAATCTCTTTGTCGATCAGATAACAAAGGCAGAAGTCCGTCTCTTTGGACAGGGCGGGATAAACCTGGATGTAACAGACTATCTGATAATTCCGTTTCAACATGAGAGATTGCCGTCAGCGGCCCTTGGATGGTATGGTGGCGGTGAGATAGCAGTATCGCTTTCCGATGAATCAGGTCTTCAGACAGCGGAACCATTCTTTCAGATATATGCGGATTTGAGGCCTGACCCGTCAGTGGCCTTTCTGCATGGCAGGGCAGGCAAGCTTCGGTTTACTTTGCACCCCAAACCTCTTCTTGTGCAGTGGGGGAGAAAGTTCCGCCAACTTCTTCAAAAGAGGTATCAGATTTGAATCTGCCGACACAAGATTATCGCCGCACACATTTCATAGCCCCTGATAAAGTCCATCAAGGATTGGATGCTATGGTTCATGGACTTGTTGGGCGGTACCACAGGCGCTTGCAAATTGACCGGTCGATCAAGAAAGACGCGGAAAAGATCAGCACAATGGCCGATGAGCTGCGCCATTTATCAGAGCGGAGACTCCGCGAGCGTCTTAAGGAGATTGCAATCCGATTTCGTCGTCATGAAAAAGGGCGTGATGAGATCCTTAATGATGCCTTTGCTGTTATCGTGGAGGTTGCAGATCGAACATTAGGACTCCGACTCTATCCTGTCCAGATCATGGGGGCTATGGCTCTTTATAAGGGGTATTTCACGGAGATGGCAACAGGCGAGGGTAAAAGCCTGACCGCCTGCCTTCCTGCCATACTTGCCGCCTGGACAGGAAGGCCGTGTCATATTGTAACCGTCAATGATTACCTTGCAGAACGTGATGCAGATGAAATGCTTTCTTTTTATTCTTTCTGCGGTGTTTCAGTGGGATGTGTTACAGGTCAGATGGATCCCGAACAGCGCCGTCTTCAGTATGACAGGGGGATAGTTTATACTACCAGCAAGGAACTGGTTGCTGATTTTCTTCGCGATCGGTTGAGAATCGGTTCTTTTTATAATCCATCCCGCAGATTGATACGGCAGATGCTCTTGCAGCGTTGGGAGGGCGGCGATGGCCTGGTTATGCGCGGTCTGGATACGGCTATTGTAGATGAGGCAGACAGTGTGTTGATTGATGAAGCTGTGACGCCACTCATTATATCCCGCGCCCAGGACAATAAACCAATGGCTGAGATATACAGGACTGCGCACCGAATTGCTGCTTCCCTTGAATCAGACATTGATTATCATCTTGATCTTAAATATAAAGAAGTAAAGCTGACAAAAGAGGCATTGAAAAAGATTGAGACACTTTCCATGTCGCTCCCGGGGATCTGGCGGGGGCCCTCCCGCAGGGTGGAGCTGATTCAACAGGCGCTGACAGCCAGAGAATTTTATAAAAAGGAGAAGCAATACGTAATCCAGGATGGAAAGATAGTTATCGTTGATGAATTCACAGGTCGTCTTATGCCGAACCGTACCTGGCGACAGGGGCTGCATCAGGCCGTGGAAGCCAAAGAAAACCTTGATGTAACCAGCCCAAGCGAGACCCTGGCACGGATCAGCTTTCAACGATTCTTCCGTTTTTTTAGAAAATTGAGCGGGATGACAGGAACCGGCCGGGAGGGGGCAGGGGAGTTCTGGCATATATATGGATTGCCTTTTATATCGATTCCCACGAACAGGCCGTGTATCAGAAAACAGTTACCTGACGCTGTTTTTCCTGATGCCGATCGGAAATGGGATGCTGTTGTAGAAGAAATTGTCCGATATAACAAGACGGGTCGTCCAATCCTTGTGGGAACGCGGAATGTCAGGGCAAGCGAAAGGCTTGCCAAAATGCTTACC
>JAIWDV010000059.1:0-7953 GCA_048632525.1 Bacteroidales bacterium
CATTCATGCCACCTCTTTTAGGGGTGGTAGTTGACTGCATATTTTCGATTGATGTCTTTCAATTGTCAACAGGCAATCGTCAATCGTCAATCCCTTTCGGTCTCGGATACAGACCACCACGTTCTACAATCTCTGGAACTTTCTCCTCCCATTCGATTGCCATAATATGAAATCCTTTTACCCCCTCCACCTCCTTGAGCCGCTGGATGGTTTCCACGCAGATATCGATTCCTTCTTGGGCCTGTTTTTCCTTGGGCACGCCGCTCATGCGTTTGACAACTTCATCAGGCACGTCCATACCAGGCACCCGGTTTTTCATATATTTTGCCATGCCAGCAGATTTAAAAGGAGTGACCCCTGCCAGGATGTAGACTTTCTCGTGGAGACCCCTATCACGGGCCTGTTTCACCCAGAGTTCGAATTTTTCAAGGTTGTAAATGCACTGGGTCTGTATGAATTCCACCCCGGCCGCTATCTTTTTTGCCAAACGGGGGACGCGGATCTCAAAAGGATCGGCAAAGGGGTTGGCGGCGGCGCCTACAAACATCTGTGGAGGCCGTTTGATTTCATCTCCTCCCAGAAATTTTCCCTCATCCCTCATTAACCTTACGGTCTGGATCAGTTGCATTGAATCAATATCAAATACATTCTGGCCCTGGGCACTGTCACCAAAATTCTGGTGGTCTCCTGAAAGGCAGAGGATATTGTAAATATCAAAAGAGGCGGCTCCCAGGATGTCGCTCTGGAGAGCGATCCGGTTCCTGTCCCGTGTAACCATCTGAAGCGTTGGCTCAACCCCCATTTTTTTTAAGTGGATACAGGCTGCCAGGCTGCAAAGACGGGTCATTGATGTCTGATTATCCGTGATATTGATGGCATCCACATAATCCTTGATCATTTCCGCTTTCCTGGTGATAGCTTCGGGATCGCTCCCCCTCGGTGGTCCGCATTCTGATGTAACCGCCAGGTGTCCTGCCGCGAGAATTTTTTCCAGCTTGCTCGGTGTCCTCGTGCTCATAGTCTCACATCCTCCCTGACCACTTTTCTGGGCCCGCCGGCACGTTCTGTTGACCAGTCTTTTATGGGCATGATCTGCTCGTATTCGTCAAACCTGTCCAGCTCTTTGAGTCGGTCAATAATAAGCTGCCAGGCACAGTCAAGGTCCTTGCTTATCTCACATTTTCCCTTGGTAGACCCGCCGCAGGGACCGTTTAAAAGCCTTTTGGCACAACGCGAAATAGGACAGATTCCCGCGGTTTTTCCCAGGATACACTGCCCGCACCCCTGACACCGCTCGCTCCACACGCCTCTTTCTTCGGCAGCACCCATAAAACAGGTGTTGACTCCGGGAAAGACCGGGGTGCTGAAGTATTTTTCCGCCATAAACTGGACCCCGACCCCACAGGCCAGGGATAAGACAGCGTCATATTGATCAATCCTGTCCCGGATTTCCTCCAGGTATTCATGATCACACTGTCGTTCCAGTGTGACTTCGTCTATATCTACTTTCTTTCCTTCATTCATGAAATACATGCGCAGGGCTGAGGCCAAAATGCCGACCTCCTTTTTCCCCCCGGCTTCACAGACGGTCACACACTCATTGCACCCTGCAATCAGGAGTTTTTGGAAATCCTTTACATAGTCAATGATTTCCTCAATCGGCTTTTTCTCTGCAACAATCATGCGGTGTACCTCTCTTTTTTTAGTTGTCTAACTGATAAATTCTAAAGTCATTTAACTGATTGTGTTTTGAAATTCATGTTGCGGGTTGCGAGTTCCGGGTTACGCGTTAAGAAAGTAAACAATGAAAATGAAACCCGAAACTCGCAACTCCTAACCCGCAACTCGTAACCCGTAACCCGTAACTCATCATGCAGCCATTTTTTCCTTTGCCTTTTTAAGTGGGTTCGGGCCCAACTCCTTTATCTTTTCAGTCATTTCTACTGCATACTCAGCAAATCGCGGGCCGTCACTGGACGAAAGATTATACATCCACACCCTTTCGCCTCCAATTCCTATGGTATCAAGAATCTTTTTGGCCTGATCTACCCTTTTCCGGGCCTGGAGGTTGCCGTTTTCAAAACGACATTCCCCTTCAAGACAGCCTACCACGTAAACGCCGTCTGCCCCTTTTTCAAATGCACGTAATATGTGAATGATATCCACCTTTCCGGTACAGGGCAACCTGACGATCCTGATGGTGCCCGGATAGTTGATGCGCATGGAACCTGCCAGGTCCGCGGCCGTATATCCTCAGAAATTGCAGCAAAAGGCAATAATTATGGGTTCAAAATCCTTCATCATAGTACTCCTTCCAGTAATGCTTCCACTTTACTCATGACCTGGTCATCCTCATACCAGTTCAGTTCTATGGCCTTGGCAGGGCATTCGGCAGCGCATATGCCGCAACCATGACACAGAGCTTCATCAATTTCACTGATGCCTTCCTCGTTGATGCGAGGTACTCCATAGGGGCAGGCCCGAACACAAACAAGGCATGCTGTGCACAGATCCGGATCGACTCTCGCTGTTATAGCAGAAAGAGTAATTTCTGACTGGGAAAGGAAGATAGTGGCCCTGGAGGCGGCTGCAAGGGACTGGGAGATAGCTTCAGATATTAGCTTCGGGCTGTGTGCGGTTCCGCACAAGAAAACCCCCTCATTGGCCAGATCCACCGGCCTCAACTTGACATGGGCTTCAATAAAATATCCCTCATTATTTCTAGGCAGCTTTAGTATGGATGCCAGTTCCGAAGTGTCTTCTGCCACCATGCCAGCACTCAGGGCCAGAAGGTCAGCAGGGATGACAATATCTCGCTGAAGGATATGATCTTTGAAAGTGACCATAATACCCTCATCAGTTGCCTCAGCCTTTGGGGGATTATCCTGACTGTAGCGGGAGAAAATGATGCCCTGCTGCCTGGCCTCGGTGTAGTAGTCCTCCAGCATGCCATACATACGCACGTCTCTGTAAAGGATGTACACATCTGCATCCGGATTCAGTTCCTTGATATGAAGGGCATTCTTGACTGCGCTCTGACAGCAGATGCGGGAGCAGTTGGGGTTCTCCTCATTTCTGGATCCCACGCACTGGATCATGACCACTTTTTTAAGGTCATCGGCCCCTTTCATTTCCAGCCGTTTTCCCAGTTCGATCTGGGTCATCACACGGTAGTCCTGTCCATAGAGATATTCGGATGGTTTATATTCATTTGCTCCGGTGGCCAGGATCACAACGCCATGGTCGATCTTGCGCTCATACATTCCCGGCCCCACCATAATCTCTGTGGTGAAATTTCCCTTGAATCCGCTGAACCCCACTATAAGAGATTCTGTAAGCACCTGTATTTTTTCGTGGTTAGTGACCTTATCCACAAGTTCCAGAAGGTATCTCTGAATATCCTCACCCTCTATGGTGGTCGTCAAATCCCTGGCAAGACCACCTAATTGGGCCTCCTTTTCCACAATCACTACTTCAAAGCCCTGGTCTGCAAGACCCACAGCGGCATTCATTCCTGCCACGCCGCCACCGATAACCAGTGCCCGCCTGTTAATGGGGATCTTTTTCTCTGTAAGGGGTTTTAAAAGACCTGCCCTTGCCACAGCCATCCGTACCAGGTCCTTGGCCTTTTTTGTTGCGGCCTCCGGATCATTGCCATGGACCCAGGAGTCCTGGTCCCGGATATTGGCCATCTCGAACAGATACTTGTTTAGGCCACATGCCTGAAGGGTTTCCTGAAAAAGCGGTTCATGGGTCCTGGGTGAACAGGATGCCACCACGACGCGGTTGAGGTCGTTTTCCTTAATAACCTCTCTGATCTTATCCTGGGTGTCCTGGGAGCAGGTAAAGAGATTCTCATCCACAAACGTTACACAGGGGAGGGTGGCTGCATAATCGACAACCGAAGGGACATCAACAACGCCGGCGATATTAATGCCACAGTTGCAAACAAAGACCCCGATCCTTGGTTCCTGGTCCGCTATATCCAATTCGTCAGGGACCTCAAAGGTTTTGGTATCGGTTCCCCGCGCTTCGCTTAATGCCATGCCGGCTGCACAGGCCGCTGCACTGGCCTCGGTCACCGAACCGGGGATGTCTTTTGGCCCCTGGAAGATACCGCAACTATAAATGCCGTCTCGGGATGTGTTTACAGGGGTAAAGGGATGGGTGGACGCGAAATTATAGCTGTTCAGGGCCACGCCCAGATGTTCGGCGAGATCAATGGTGCCTTGATTAATTTGAATTCCAACCGATAAGACCACCATGTCAAAGACTTCCTCTTGTATAGCGCCTGTTTCATCAGAATAGCCGATTCGGAGGTCGTCAGTGCCGGGGATCGGATCAATGGTATGGATTCTGGACCGGACAAATCTTACTCCGTGCTCTTCCTTGGCCCGGTTGTAATATAATTCATAGTCTTTTCCGAACGTCCGCATATCCATAAAAAAGATGGCAGTATCCAGGAGTTCTTTGCTGTGATCCTTGGCGATAACAGCTTCTTTAATGGCATACATGCAACACATGGCGGAACAATATCCGTTTCCGCAGTGTGCCGAGTCCCGTGAACCCACGCATTGCAGCCATGCAATCTTGTTTGGCTCTTTTTCGTCAGAGGGCCTGGTGAGGTGGCCTAAAGTTGGGCCGGTGGCGCTCAGAATACGTTCAAATTCAAGACTGGTCAGAATATTGGGATGACTGCTGTGGTGATAGAATTCTTCATAAGGCGCAGGATCAAATGCATCATTACCTGGACAGAGAATCACCGAACCCACCTCGATCTCACGGTGGACCGCCTGCTGTTCATGGTCGATAGCCTCTGCCAGACAGGCCTTCACACACTGATAACATTCGGAGCAGATACCACATTCAAGACAGCGTTCCGCTTCGGATTTGGCTTCCTGTTCATTGAATCCGAGGGCGATTTCGTTGAAATTTCCATGACGTTCATCAAGTGAGCGTTTCCTCACAGGCGTCCTGGGGAGGAGCGGCTCAGAATTGATGTCAGGTTTTTCATAGGACCAGTCTTTTTCCCGCCCCTCTTTCAGATCAAGGCCGTTCAGATATCGAGCAATACTCTCGGCAGCTTCTTTTCCGCACTCCACCGCCTCCACCACGGACTTTGGACCGTAAAGGACATCACCACCAGCAAATACCCCTTGAATAGATGTCTCGAGGGTAAGAGGGTCAGCCTCCAGTCCGCCTTTTCGGCTTACGGGAATGCTCTCTTTTTCCGCAAAGGAGAGATCTGCCGCCTGCCCTATGGCGACGATGACCGTGTCCGCATCCATGGTGGTCAGATCTGTTTCATCATACCGGGGATTAAAGGCGCCATTTTCGTCAAACACGTCAGTACACCGTTTGAATTCGATCCCCGCGAGCTGACCGTCCTTCTCCAGGAACCTCTTGGGCCCCAGGCTGTTGATAATACTAATTTTCTCTTCGAGTGCCTCCTCAATCTCGTAGTCCCATGCAGGCATTTCATCTCTTTTTTCAAGACAGATTAAGGATATATCTTGAGCTCCCACCCGCTTGGCGCTGAGTGCCACATCGATGGCCACATTCCCGCCGCCAATAACGACAACTTTTTTCCCCACTGAGGTCGTATTTCCAACAGCAGTATCCCGCAGGAAATCAATGCCTTTAAGAACGCCCGGGAGATCTTCACCCTCCACGTTCAACGCCCTGCTCAGGTGGAGACCTGTGGCGAGAAAAAAGGCCTTAAAGCCTTCACCTTTGAGACTTTCAAAGGTGATATCTTCTCCAAAGGTGACACCCGTTTTGATCTCCACCCCCATATCTTCAATGACTTTAATCTCCGCTGCCACAATATCCCTGGGAAGTCTGTACTCCGGAATGCCTACGGCCATCATGCCTCCAGCCACAGGTAGTTTCTCAAATATGGTGACCTGGTAACCTTCCTTAGTTAAGAAATAAGCAGCCGAAAGACCGGCTGGGCCGGCCCCGATCACAGCGATCTTCTCTTCTCTCTTTTCACCCACTTCAGGAACGAAACAGGTCTCTTCGGAGAAATCCACATCTGCCAGGAAACGATGGAGATACTGAATGGCAATGGGTTCGTCCGCATCGCCCCTTGTGCAGATTCCTTCACATGGATGGTGACAGACGCGGCCGCAAATGGCCGGAAAGGGGTGCGCATCCTTGAAAAGCTCTAACGCCTCCCTATATTTGCCCTGGTTGATCAGGGCGATGTAACCCTGAATGCTCACATGGGCCGGGCAAGTGGCCTTGCAGGGAGCGGTGCCTATTTTAGAAATAGCAAAGGCCCCTGGAATGGCCTGGGGATAGAGTTTGTAGATTGCCTTTCTGGTAGAAAGATTCTCGTCATATTCGTTATCCAGCTCTATGGGACAGACCTTTTCACACTCGCCACAACTGGTGCACTTGGAAAGGTCAATAAAACGGGGTTGTTGCAATACTTGAGCCTTGAAATGACCTACATTTCCTTGTAGCTGAAGGAGTTCTGTGTTTGTCAGTAGTTCTATGTTCAGGTGCCGGCCGACCTCGACCAGTTTTGGTGAGATAACTCACATGGCGCAGTCATTGGTTGGAAACGTCTTGTCCAATTGAGACATAAGTCCGCCAATGGCAGATGATTTCTCAAGAAGATAGACATAGTAACCGGAGTCTGCAAGATCAAGGGCGGATTGCATACCCGCAATGCCACCGCCCACGACCATGACTGATCCTGACATTTGATTGGTTTTTTTCTCGCTCATTCCCTTTACCTCTCTATAGCTTTGCTGCGTCAAGGACCTGTGGGAGTTTATCCTCCCATCCAACCGTTGAAATCATAACCCCTGCCATTCCCATGTCTTTCAAGCTACCAATGATCTCCGCCGCTAACTTGATACACTGTTTTAATTTATCCGGGGCCTTTTGAATGTCCCGGATCATTTCCTTGGGAATGGAGATGCTTTTGATATTCCGATCAATGTATCGGGCCATACCTGCTGATTTTAAAAGGAGGACCGTGGGAATCACCGCACCCTTACTGGTGTCTACATGTTTCATGAACTGCTGAAACCGGTGCAGGTCAAAGACAGGTGTGGTAATCAGGAACTGGACACCGAGGTTTATCATTTTATTGAGGTTTTGCATCTCAATATCCATTACCCCGCCCAGGGCGCCTGCATTAACGGTCGAACCGGTGCAGAAACCGGGTGCCCCACTTAGCTCTACACCCGCCATATCCTTCCCGTTTTGGAGTTTTTGAGTGGTTTCGAGAAGCTCAATCAGGTTCAAATCGTTTACAAGCCTTGCCTGGGGATGATCGCCATAGGTGATATCTTCCCCGGGAACGGCCATTATATTGGGTATACCGAGGGCCGCTGCGGCAAGTATATCGGCCTGGAGGGCCAGCCGATTACGGTCTCGACAGCACACCTGAAATACGGTCTCGATGCCGTGACTCTGCAAAAATGCGCAACCGCCAAGAGAACTGGCTTTCATCACTGCATTGCCCATTTCAGGAACCATAACAGCATCTACTCGTCCTTTGATCTGCCTGGCATTTTTTAAAAGACGCGAGAAGTCAGCTCCTTTAGGCGGTTCGAATTCCCCTAAGACGACGAATTCACCTGATTTAATCTTGGCCTGTAACGACATAATGTGATCCTCCACGGTTAGTGGGATAATTTGTGAATGGCCTTGGAGATGACCATTTCTGGATTAAGTGATTTGATGTTGTTTAATATGACAAATGAGTACCCTCTGTCAATGGGGAACCAGCAATTCTAATTTTGGCTAAGTACACGTATTCTTAAATACGGTATGGTATTATAATTGGATAATTTATAATTACCGCTGAGACGCAGAGATCGCAGAGAATTTGTTTCTTTTTTGCTTTCCGCTGAGAGGGCGGAAAGCAAAAACATGCATCCCTGTGGGATAAAGAAATAACTAATTGAATTTCAATATAATATTACTATTATA
>JAIWDV010000060.1:0-7939 GCA_048632525.1 Bacteroidales bacterium
TGGTTCCGGCAAAATCCGGAAAGGACAAGATTGACAAGATCATAAGGGAGGAAATGGGTCATATCAGACTTCTATCCGGGTTGCGAAAAAAACTCTTGGAACGGGGATGAAATGACTTTGTGGTTGAACTATTTGACTACTCAACCATTTGACCATGTCTGTAAGTAGCGAACATTAAAAAACAGCAAGAAGATCTTTGGAGAGAGGATAATGGCTGTCTATAAATGCGAGGTCTGTGACACGCTTTACGACGAGGAAAAAGAGGGCGTAAAATGGGATGATCTCCCTGACAATTGGCTCTGTCCTGTGTGCGGATCCGGCAAATCCTACTACAAGTTAGTTCAAGATATAGCCACTATACCAGATACGTCTGACACGCCTGGCTATCGGGATGAGTCCTGGAGAACACCCGAACTGGAAGGCTACATGGTGGATATCCATAAAATATCCGAAACAGGCAACTCCATCATCGAGCCCATGAGGACAGAGAGACCAACCTTTTCATGGGATGAGATACTTATCAAAGGGGCTCAACTTGCAAAAATACCGTTGAATCATGATGAGCCGGTTAACACAAAGACGATAATCGGGCCTAAGGCGAAAAAGCCGCTGGTTATTGATACGCCCATTTATATCACACACATGTCGTTTGGCGCCCTTTCAAGAGAGGCCAAAATCGCATTGGCAAAAGGGAGCGCTGCAGTAAAAACCGCAATGTGCTCCGGCGAAGGAGGAATCCTGCCGGAATCCATGGAAAATGCGTACAAGTACATTTTTGAATATGTACCAAACAAGTACAGCGTCACTGAAGATAATCTGAAAAGGGTGGACGCCATTGAAATCAAGATTGGGCAATCGGTAAAACCGGGAATGGGTGGGTACTTGCCGGCGGAAAAAGTGACAAAGGAGATAGCGAAAATTAGAGGGGTCAACGAAGGATTCGACATCATAAGTCCTTCCAATTTTGAAGATATCAAGAACAGAGATGATCTAAAGAAGAAAGTTGAGTGGTTGAGGAAAGTTTCTGAAGGCAAACCGATCGGGATCAAGTTTGCGGCAGGTAACGTTGAAGCTGATCTGGAGGTGGCTTTGTATGCGGATCCGGATTTCATTACCATCGACGGACGTCCCGGTGGAACAGGTGCGGCGCCCAAATTCATCAAGGCTGCGACATCTGTTCCCTCGATTTTTGCATTATATCGAGCAGGAAAGTTCCTTAAGGAGAGGGGAGTTACAGATGTCTCTCTGGTTATAACGGGTGGATTGAGGATCTCTTCGGATTTTGCAAAGGCCCTTGCCTTAGGAGCAGATGCGGTTGCGATTGGGACCTCCGCTTTAATGGCCTGCGGATGTCAGCAGTATAGAATCTGCAACACGGGAAGATGTCCTACTGGAATTACGACTCAGGATCCCGAATTGAGACGAATGTGCAACATCGATGAGTCGGCTAAGAGACTGGAAAATTTCTTACGGGTCTCTACTGAAGAACTCAAAGATTTTGCCAGGTTGACCGGCAATAATAATGTTCACGGGCTTTCGATCGATGATCTTTGCACGACAAATTCGGAGATATCCAACTACACAGAGATTGAACATGTTTCTGGTGAAAGGGGTTACAAAAGGGCCTGATTGCCAGACAGTTCCGGATGAATTGTCAAAGATTGCGCAGGGTCTGAATACGGAATTACAGGTAGATGATTTCCCCGGAGAGCACCTCGGTTACCTCGGCATTATCTCGTTTCACCAGAAGGGTGCCCGAGGAAGCAAGGCCGCTGATGCTTCCCTGCATCACCATCCCTTCATGCTCGAAGCGAACCTTTCTTCCCAGAGAGCTTGAACACCGCTCCCACTCAGCAAAAAGAGATGCGGTTTTTCCGTCATAGGCGTTTGTTATCACCATATCCAGTTCTGAAAGGATCTGATCGAGAAGGATGTCCCGACTGACGGCTTTCCCGGTTTCGTGGTGGATCGTTGTGACCTTATCGCGAAGATCACAAGGGAACTGGGATGCGTCGCCTTCAATATTCAGGCCGATTCCCAGTACCATGAAAAGGGTATCTCCGACCTTTTTGGATTCACAGAGAATTCCGCAGACCTTTTTTCCTTGTATCAGGACATCGTTTGGCCATTTTATGCTGAGTCCGTCTATATCCAGGGCAGAGAGCGCCCTGAACACAGAAAGGCCTGCAAGGAGGGTGATGGCGGGAAAGAGCCTCTGGGGAAGAACGGGATGGAGAACAGCGGAAGCAAAAAGATGACGGTTCGAGCCGCTTTCCCATGTTCGGTTCTTTCGTCCTCTACCGGCGGTCTGCCGGTCAGCGAGAACAACAAGACCCTTTTGGCTGAGAAGTTCGTGGTCATCGAGCAGTACGGAATTGGTAGAATGGGCTTCTTTGAGTAGAAGAAGCGACAGCCCCACATGCTTGCGGTGTGTGTTCAGGGGCCTGATTCTATGTGAGAGGGGATGTTTCATGGCTGTGGAGGGAATAATTATGTTTTTTTCAGAACAAACAACAGTTGTTTTTCAACAACGGACGCATTCAATTTGACACAGATTTCTTCCACATGCCCATCGTAGGGAGAAAGGATCGCATTTTCCATCTTCATGGCCTCGAGATTGGCAATCTCCTCGCCCTTGTGAATAATGTCGCCAATCTTGAGCGCTCCGCGCTTGGGGTTTCCGATCCGCCAAACATTTCCATTGATGGGAGCACCGATTTCGTTTTTCCCGGAGGCTATTCTGATTTCAACCTTTTTGGCCCTAGGGGTATCAACGGAGTAGACCCTTGTCTTGTTGTTTACACGCATGACCACATGGATGTGTCCTTCATGTTCAGCGCCCACTGAAGCGAGCTCTATGGTGTAGGGTTTGCCCCAGAGATCGAAATCCACCTTGTCACCGGGATTCTTGAGCCCTTCCCGCCATACATCGGTGGGAAGAACAAGCGGGGCCTCACCGTATTTTTCCACGAAGTCAACCATCAGGAGGGCGTCCTTCGGATGCATGAGGTAGAGAATAAACTCTTCCTCCGTTGGTGCCCTTTCTAAATGATCGGTAAGTTCGGCACTGATCCTGTTGAGATCGTCATCTTCCAGGGAATCGAGAGGAGAGAGTTCCTTCCTTTTTGCCATCATCTCCTTCCACTCGTCGCCGAAGGCGCTCTGGTAGACCCATTCATCGGGCCAGCCCATGGGAAGCTTTCCGTAGCCGCCAAGGAGCAGGTTCTTGAAGTCGCCGGGAGTTTTTCTGAAAAGGGTGAGAAGCTCCTTCTGCTCCTCTTTGCTCATGGCGCTCATATCCTGTTTTTTCCCCTCGACAAATTTTGCGAGGAGTCTGGTGATGTGTTTGACCCCGGATTCTCCGCCTTCTTTAGCGTACATGTTGACGATTCCGCTGCAGGTAACCCAGGTTATCTGGGATCCCGGGGTCACGTCGAAGTATTTGACGATTTTGTTGTAGAGGGACATGATCCTGAGAATGGCGGGCATCAGGTGAAGGAACCCGCCTTTTTCCGCCTGCTCAAAGGAGCTGGGGAAAGCCCCGCCTGGCATCTTGTGGGAAGTGACCGTATGATCGAATCCTTTGAATGGTGATTCGGCCCACTCATAATGACCGATCCACTCACGGACCTTCTGGACCGCAAGCTCTGTCTGCTCACGGTCGAGATGGACCTTGATCCCGGATTCTTCGAGAAATGCCTGGACTCCGAGGATTGGCGCCTGTCCGTAGAATCGGGTAAGTGAATCCTCTTCGACGTCGATTATCTGAGCGCCCGCCTCGGCAGATGCAAGGAGAGCAGGAAGCGCGAGGCCGTCTGTTGCATGACGATGATACTGCACAACAAGATCAGGATATTTTTGTTTGATGGCGTCAACCAGGCTCCTGATGCGTGCGGGACTTCCCACACCGGCCATATCCTTGATGCAGAAGATGATTTCGTCGGTTCCGGCGCACAGGTCAACAATATCATCTACGCATCCCAGATAGTATTCGTTGGTGGTCCAGTCCGCCTGGGTGAAGGAGATCGCAGGCTGAAAGAGCCGTCCTCGCTTCATCACCACCTCGGCAACAGACCGCATATTCCTGATGTCGTTCAGGAAGGAGAAGCATCGCCAGACGTCTATGTCTACTTCCTTCACCACATATTCGATGACGTTTTTCGGGTAGGGGCGGTATCCCCAGAGGTTCGTTTCCCGGATAAGCGTCTGAAGCAGCACACTCGGCATTGTTTCCCTGAGGATTTCAATCTCCTTGAACGGGCTCTCCCTTCTGTTCATGATCCCTACATGCCATCGTGCACCTCCGTGACACTCTGAACTAAAGAGATTCATCTTTTCATAATAGGGTGCAAGCGTTGCAAGATCATGAATGCGGTGCCTGTTCTTGAAGTCGGATTGTCCTGCGTCACGCATGCCCGTGCAGGTCAGCATGACGCCATCAAGTGAACGAATTTTTGAGACGATATCACCCGGGCTCATCCCCGGTCGTACGTAATTTTTCATGGTTTTATCCTACATCCAACCCTGTGGTCCGAGTGCTGAGATTTCAGCAACGAATTTTGCAATTTTAAGGACTTCGTCTTCGCTGTCCTTTTCCTTGAACATGGAGACCAGTTCATCCATATGATTTTCGATAAATCTGGTGGAGAACTCCCCTTTTTTGAACGCTTCGTGCCGGATAATACTCAAAAGGAGGGGGGCAAGGGTCTTGATCCCTTCAACCCGCAGATTCCTGCCGAGTATCCGGTCCATTGTCCGTATTGCCGAATCCCGGTTCGGACCGGCGGTCATCATCAGCATGAAGAGGGAGTCATAGTATGGCGGAATGTCTGCGCCTTCGTAGACACCCGGTGAAATCCTGACTCCTGGGCCTTGCGGGACCTGGAGGCGTGAAATCGGTCCGAAGGATGGACTGAATGTCCTGGGGTCCTCGGCGTTGATCCGGACCTCAAGCGCCCACCTGTTGGGAACGATATCTTCCTGTTTGAATGAAAATTTCTTTCCTTCAGCTGCGTCGAGCATGAGACCGACTATGTCCATGCCTGTAATGAGCTCCGTTATTCCATGTTCTACCTGCAGGCGCGTGTTGACCTCCAGGAAATAGAATTTATTGGTTGATGAGTCGAAAATGAACTCTACCGTTCCAGCCGTTGCATATCCTATTTCCCGCATGAGGCGGGTTGCAGTAAAGCAGATCTCTTTTCTGATATCATCGCCTATGGATGGAGAAGGAGCTTCTTCTATGATTTTCTGATTCCTTCTCTGAAGGGTGCATTCGCGTTCAAACAGGTGGAAGGTGTCTCCATGCTGGTCCGCGACTATCTGCACCTCAATGTGGCGGCCCTTCTCAATATACTTTTCAGCAAGAAGCTTATCGTCGCCAAAGGATTTTTTTGCCTCGGAACGCGCCTGGTTCAATGCGGTGGAAAGTTCCTGCTCGGACTCCACCTTGACCATTCCTTTGCCTCCGCCACCTGCAGCCGCTTTGATGAAGATAGGAAAGGCAACGGCATCATTTTTCATCCACGCCTTGATCTGGTCGATATCCGTTACATCAGTGATTCCGGGTATGGTTGGCACATTTGCCCGTACGGCGATCTTCTTCGCCTCGATTTTATCTCCCATGGACTTGATGACCTCGGAAGATGGGCCTACCCATATAAGCCCGGAATCGGTTACCATTTTGGCAAATTTGGCATTTTCCGCCAAAAATCCCCATCCAGGGTGAATGGCGTTGGCACCGCTTGTCAGGGCGGCTTCAATCATCTTTTCCATGTTCAGGTATGACTCTGCAGGGGGTGCTTCTCCAATATGGACAGCCGAGTCACCCACCATGACATGGAGTGAGAGACGATCAGGTGTGCTGTAGACTGCGGTTGTGGGTATCTTTCTGTCGCGGCATGTGTGCATGATCCGGACAGCAGGAACCCCCCGGTTCGCAATCAGAATTTTTTCGATCTTTGAATTTTTTCGTCCCATGAAATGACTCCTTTTCTGCCTGAAAAAACAATTTTTAAATATGTCATAAGTGCTATGCAATTACAAGAGGATGGTGCGGGTATCGGGTGTCGGGTGTCAGGAAAAGCAGGTTTCAGGGATCATGGAATACTGCAAAAGGCAAAAGTTAAAGGATGGGGAGTGAAAACAGGGTCAAGGTGAAAGGGCAGGTGTCAGGGATTGGGATTCAGAATACCCTTTTATTTGTATTGTTGGGGGAAGAGGTCTGAATCGAATGAGTGCCGGTTCATGCACACATCGTCCCAATCCAGTCGCCCACCCAGTGCGTGATTGCAATCACTACAATTGCGATCACAAGGTGTTCTCCGACGATCTTCCAAGGTGGCTTTCCCTGTGTTCTGGCGATAATGTAGCTCAGAACGGCGAGGATGGACAGTCCCCATATCAAACTCACGACGATGGCAGTGGAGAGAGTTAGAAGAAGAACAGGAACAATAAATGTCATTGCGAACAAAAACTTCGTCAGGAACGTCGCAATAGTAGCCACCCAAATTTGCTTGGTGGTGTGGGTGTTTACCGCTTCCTCTGAAACGTGGATACCTAAGGCATCTGAAAACGCGTCGGCAATGGCGATTGTTAAAATCCCTGCAAGGACCACAATTTTGGAATGCGTCCCTGAGTGGAGACCGACCATGAGACCGAGGGTCGTGATGACCGCCGATGTCAACCCAAACGAAATGCCCTTGCGCAATGAATCCTTCAACTGTGTGTTCTCTCTCAGCACCCAATAACCGCATCAGCGGCTGGTGTCGCGGCTTGCCGCGGTATCCGTCCGACTGAATGCACTTGTTCGAATTTGATCTTGTTGTAGTTTTTCTTGTAGCCTTTTATCACCTAAAGCAATACACAAACGCCTTAGCTCGCTCGTCTTTTTTATCCGCATTGTGATGGAATGCGGACTCATATCAATCTTCATCCAAAATACTCTCTAAATGTCTTATATCATCTTGATCTTGCCCACTTAAGCGTAATGACTTCAAGTTAATTAACCCTTTAGGAGATACAACAGGTAAGTCACCTTGATCCCAAGTCAGTGTTTGTTTAGTTTCCCAGACTTCCTTTATTTCTGGTGTCAAAAGCAACATGTCTAAAACTAAAGTATCATTGGACTCAGAACCCACTTTTGTTAATCGGTAAATTTGAACTGCTTCATTACTAAATTTCATTAAACCTGCATCAAAAGTAAAGCCCAACCTTTTAGCAATAGATTTTGCTTTTTCAAGGGTTTGTGGTTCAATTAAAATATCAATATCAAGTGTGGCCCTTGGAAAAGCATATACAGCCATTGCAAGCCCTCCGCATAGAGCATACTCAATATTCTCCTTTTTAAACTTTTAAGCCCGGGCAATAAATTTTTCTCAATTTTCTTATGAGAATTTTTCCTTCCCCTTGTTTGATGCTGTAATAAACTTTATTTCCTGTTTTCCTGCTCTTAATCAACTTTCTGTCAAACAAAATTCTCAAATGCTGGGATATATTCCCTTTACTCGTTCCCAGTTCTTCTCGCAATTGCCCCACATACATTTCCTTTTCAGAAAGAAGACACAACATAAGAAATCTTGTGGGGTTCGATAAAGCCGAGAGAACAACCGAAAGCTCTTTGGCAGCTTCAAAGCATTTTTGTCTCATGTTTTAGTAGTTTAACACATACTAAAATACTCTGTCAATTTTATGGAATATTCCTTATAAAAGGGTTTTAGGGTGGGGGTTTATTTCTGTGTATACAATCTCACATCCAGTATTGGTTTTGGCTGTTTTTTTTTAAAACCTCCCGCGGGTTGCAAATAATGGGTTTAAGGAATTGACGTTACTATTGGAGGTGGTTTGTCCGCCAAAGGATTACAGAACCCGCGGGAGGTACGGATTGCATCCGGGACTTCGTCCGGGACGATGTCCGGGATTTAATCCTTGACATGCTCAA
>JAIWDV010000061.1:0-7916 GCA_048632525.1 Bacteroidales bacterium
TTTGGGTTAACACTGTCAGGTTGAATTTGGCTTGATACACAAGGCCAATTTTTCCTATACTCTTTCCCCGAAAAGCAAGTACGTGTCACCTATGGCATAATGAATGTCATAACCAGAGCGAAAACAGCGTATGTTTCGGGCATAGCGCCTGCTACCAGAGCATTAGCAACGGTATTTTTCCCTTCCAGGACGCTCTTGATTCCTGCCGCACAAACCATTCCCTGATACCACCCGCTGATTAGCATGGCAACCATGGCAATGGCCGCTTTTCCAGCAACTGAATAGGGATCTGAATCAAATTTGTCCATATTGGTAAAAAATACCACCATTGCATAAATACCCTGGGTGGAAGGCATCAGAGCAACAGGAATGACTTTATAAAAATTCTCTTCGCCGCCACCGAGGAGGGCCTGAAAACCGATGACGAGACCTATTGCAGACCCTGCAAGACCTAATGATAAACTAAGACCCATGGCAAATTTCGCGATAAGGGGAGCCCAATCTTTCTGCTCAGCTACCGTTTGAGCGAATGCCGAAGAGAAAAAACCTGCCAATAGAATCATGCTCAGAGAACCAACAACAGCAATACACTTTCTATTCATAACTATTTAACCCCTTTCAATTTTGAATGGTTTATACTCAATACCGCCGCCCTGGAAGAAGCTTTTAAAGGCCTCGACAAAGTGCAGACGGGCTGAATGAACAGTACTCCCCAGAATGCTGAGGGCAAGATTAAAGATATGACCTATGATAATAACCATCACCGCCAGAACAGGCCCCGCGTATTTTCCACCAGCACCCATAACCATACCTCCCAGTTGATTCATGACAGTGGCAATAGCTCCTGTGGCAATACCCAATCCGAACAGACGGGCATATGAAAGCAAATCCCCGATCAGGCCAGTCATTCCATAAATATTCCAAAATCCCAATCCAATACGGATACCCCAATTCTTATTATCCGTTGCAAAGAAGAGGGTAAAGATAAGACCCATTGCAAGAATCCCCACTCCTACATAGAAGAGAGGCAGGTATATGATAGAGGCCGGATCAGAAAACCAGATATTCCTGCTAACCAAAATGACTCCACCCCAGAGTACCCCCATCACACCAAGTTTCTCCAACTGGACCCGCACAGAGGGAGCTTGTATTATCCCCAAAATATAAGAAATCGATAGGTGAAGCACTCCCAGGCCCAGAGAAATATAGAACAAAATCATCGGGTCTCCAGTCTCAATGGATAGATCGATCGGAATCCAGTCACGGTCGATAAAATTATAGCCGAAAATCGAACCGGTTACGAGACCGACAAATATAGTTGCCACTGAAAAGGCCTGACACAGTTTCAACACCAGTGATAACCCCTGAATCTTCGATCCAAACTTCTTATCAGCCCAGTAGGATACCAAAAAGAAAACCAGGCCATAGCCAGCATCACTCAAACAAACCCCAAAAAACAGGATCATAAAGGGGGCAAAAAAGTAGGACGGGTCTATTTCCCGGTAGTTGGGAACTCCGTAAAGATTCAAGAGGGGTTCAATCCTTTTTATAAACCAGTTGTTTTTGAGTAATGACGGAGGTACTTCTTCCGGGAGAGGATCCCTTACACTGACCTGAAGTGGGAGATTGCTTTTCTCAACCCCCTTCAGAAGCTCATCTTCCTGTTCACAGGGTATCCATCCTTGAACACCAAAGAGATAATCCTCCGAATAGACGGTTCCAGTCTTTTCTATATAGCTGGCCCTACTCAGAGCGGCCCTATGCTGATCTTTCAATGTGTCAGTCTTATCAGCAGCTCCGGCGAGTTCTTTAGTCAATTTATCTTCTTGCTTTAATAAGCGCTCGTATTCCTGTTTCGCATCATCCAGCCCAAGATCAGGCCAGGAAAGCAACGTTGCCTGTGAAATCTGGAGGGGTTTATCGGCCGAAATGGTAAAAAAGAATACTCCCAGTTTCTCCGATACCGTTTCCAGGAAAACATCATCGGGGATACTGAAAGAGCTCCACTTTTTCTCATCCATGCGAAACCGCTGGACATAAACCCCATTTTCCTCAAGCTTCCGAACCTGCTGGAGGTCAAAATCTCCCCAGACAGAAAGATCTTCAATAACTCTCTGGAGGGCCTGTTTTCTACTCTGTATTTCCTCCAATAGAGATACCTTTTTTTCAATGTAGGTAACAAGCTCTTCATCCGGCACAGGCACAGGAATTTTTTCTTCCTGCTTGCTGTGACGTCTGACGGCCTTACTGACCTGTGTGATCTTTCTTAAATCCTGTACAGAGGCCGTGTTTTTCCTGTCAAACTCATCCGTCATATCGGTGACCGGTTCCACATGGACGACTCCGGCCTCCTGTAGAAAACGCATCGTCTCCTCTTTATGATCGGATGGCCCGACGATATATACTCTCGACATTTTTACTAAAGCCAATGTGCTAACTCCTAATCCTGTCCTACTTTTTCACAGCCTTCCGTTTTTAAGCCGCCCCACTCAGTCTCTTGGCAACTTTGGCAACACCAACAGCGGCCGCCTGCTGGTCCTGGAGATAAACGGTGATCTTCCTGACGGCTTCCCGGCCTTCGGGAATCAACCTCTGTTCATAAAGGTTGATTCGCTGACTGGTCTTGAGAAACCCTTGATACAACACCTTCTCCTGTTCCTTAAGCATGTTGATCTCTTCTCGAAGAGAAATAGCCTCTCGCGTCTTAACCATGACCTCATCAAAACTATACGGGGTGGTAAATAGACCGTAAGGCGGATCGTCAAAAATAACCTCATGAAACTGTGGCACTTTCAATCCAGCTACATTATGTATTGAAGATACGACTTCCTTGATGGAAATAAAATAATTCATCTCGTCCTTCATATCGTTGTACAACCGGGACCATGATTTAATTTCATTTAACAGCTCTTCCATGAGAGCCTGTTTTTCCTTGATATTTTTACGGGCAACTGCCAGTTTCATCAGGAACTGCTCTTTTCTGGCTTCGAGAGCTGGCAGGAAACGCTGATACATTGCCACTTTCAGCTTCTGTTCCCTCAAGGAAACCTTGTTTAACTTTATTCGTTCAGCCATAGTCCTATAATACTCAGTGGCCTTTAGGCCAGTATTGATCTATAAATTCCTGTTTAATTCCGACTTCATCCGGACGGAAACACTCAGCCATGGTTTTCCACCCCAGATCGAGGGCATCATTTAGTCCTATGTCCACCTTCAGATCCATAAATCGCTCATAGAAGAGCTTTGCATACTCCAGGTACCTGTCATCATCAGCCGTTTTATCGAAACCCATAGCCAGTTTCTGTTCCACTTCGCGGCTTCTGGCAAAGAGTCTGATCATGCTGTTCATGATATAACCATGGTCCTCTCGTGTAACGCTACCGATGACCAGCTGCTTCAATCGAGACAGTGAACCAAAGGGTTCAATTGCCCCCTGTTTGAGATAAAATTGTCCTTCAGTGATATAACCCGTATTGTCGGGAACCGGATGGGTCACATCATCGCCGGGCATGGTGGTCACGGCAAGGATGGTGATGCTGCCAGCTCCGTCAAAGTCAACGGCCTTCTCATAACGAGAGGCGAGGTCACTGTAAAGTGAACCGGGGTAACCCAGGTTTGACGGAACCTGGTCCATGGAAATGGCGATCTCCTTCATAGCATCGGCAAAGGCGGTCATATCTGATAGAAGCACGAGCACTCTCTTGCCCTGCACTCCGAAGTGTTCCGCCACGGCCAGAGCCATATCGGGAACAAGCAGTCTTTCCACGACCGGATCAGAAGCTGTGTGAATAAACATGATGGTTCGAGATAACACCCCGGCTTCTTCAAAGGTTCTTCTGAACTTCAGGTATTCGTCATACTTGAGGCCTATGCCTCCGAGGATAACAATGTCTGCCTCAGCACGTACTCCAATGCGGGCGAGAAGCTCATTGTAAGGTTCCCCGGCTGCAGCAAAGATGGGAAGTTTCTGGCTTTCAACCAAGGGGTTGAAGACATCCACCATGGGGACCCTCGTTTCTATAAAACCCCTGGGTATAACACGCATGATGGGATTTACCGAAGGACCGCCGATATCAATCCGGGGTAATGCCACCAGTTCAGATCCACCATCGATGGGGTCTCCTGAACCGTTGAATATCCTCCCCAAAAGGGCGTCTCCAAAAGCCACCTGCATGGGATGTCCCAAAAATCGTACCTGATCTCCAGTAGCAACTCCCCTCGACCCTGCAAAAACCTGCAGTAAAACATCATCTCCCCGCAGACGGATCACCTGGGCCAGGGATATTCCGCGCCTGCTTTTCACGGTAGCCAGCTCTCCATAGTCAATTTCTTTTGCCGGTACCGTGATAATATCGCCTTGAATGGCGGTTATACGTGTATGTTCTATGATCATCCCCAAGCTACTCCTTTCCCAGGATTATTTCGATTTCTTTCCGATATTTTTGATATTCTTCACTCTCAAAAACACAATACTTCAGCTGAAAAAAGAGGTTCTGTATACGGGTCATCTCTTTTCGTGCTTCCTCTTTAGTGTCAAACGTAAAGTCATGGTGAACCATTTCCATGAGAAGCAGGAAATCCGATATCTGCCTTTTCTCGGAAGTCGCCCGCTCAACGACATCAAAGGCATCCTGTTGCAGGCAAACAGCATCAATGATTTCCGATTTGAGGTAGGTTGTCAGATCATCCACACTGATTCCCTCCTCACCTACAACGAGCATCATCTGTTGAATTTCACTTCCTTTATTGAACAGCGTTCGTGCCTCTTTGACCAGATCAACCCAGCCTTCATGACGTTCATTCAATGAATCTTCCATCAAATCCAGGTAAAGGCTCCATGAAATGAGTGGGTCAATGGCGGGATACTTCCGTTGATCAGACCGTGTACGGGAAAGTCCGTAAAAAGCCCCCACAACCTTAAGAGTATTCTGTGTAACCGGCTCTTCAAAATTTCCGCCCGCAGGGGAAACGGTTCCAATTATAGTAAGAGATCCGGTAGAGTCATTATAAAGCCTTACAAGACCGGCCCTCTCATAGACTGCGGCGATACGACTCTCCAGATAGGCCGGAAACGCCTCCTCACCAGGTATTTCCTCCATACGGGCTGATGATTCTCTAAGGGCCTGGGCCCATCTTGACGTGCTGTCAGCGAGGGTCAGTACCTTAAGCCCCATCTGGCGGTAGTATTCACCCAGCGAGACTCCTGTGTAAATTGACGCCTCTCGTGCCGCCACCGGCATTGATGAGGTATTAGCGATAATGATCGTCCTCTCCATCAGGGATTTCCCCGTCTTGGGGTCTTCCAATTCAGGAAATTCCCGAATCGTCTCCACAATCTCACCGGCACGTTCGCCGCAGGCAACAATAATCACGATATCTGTCTCGGCATAGCGAGAAATGATTTGCTGTAAAACGGTCTTTCCTGCACCAAAAGGTCCCGGGACACATGCCGTACCACCCTCTGCCAGCGGATAAAAGATGTCAATAAGACGCATCTTAGTAAGAAGCTGCTTGGTGGGCAGTATCCTTTCCGGATAGGTCCGAACAGGTATTTTTACCGGCCACTCCTGCACCATGGTAATCGACTCTTCTCTTCCTTCCTCATCCTTCAGAATGGCAATCTGCTCATTGACGGTATAAGAACCCGCGGGTTTAATATCCACCACTTCCCATGTCCCCAAAAATGTTAGCGGAACCATAATCTGGTGATCAAACATACTTTCAGGAACTTTACCGAGATAATGACCTGCTCTGACCTTTGAGCCTTTTGTAATCGTAGGTGTGAACTCCCAGGTCTTTTCTTCATCAAGAGCATTAACGTACTGCCCACGTTGCAGGAAATACCCGTCGAGATTCTCCAGTTTTCCAAGAGGATTCTGGAGACCGTCGTAAATTGATCCCAGAAGGCCAGGGCCTAAAGAGGCAGAAAGTAACTGCCCTGAAAAATCAACCTTGTCTCCCACCTGCATACCTGTGGTACTTTCAAAAACCTGCATGTCCACCAGATTACCGCGAATCCTGATGATCTCGGACTTGAGCGGGACATCCTTGCAGATCACATAGCCCACTTCATTTTGAGAGACCTCCTGACCCTTCATTACTTCTACGGTTGCTAATGGACCAGTCACTCCTACGACCCGACCACCGCTTACACTATCCACATTCAACCTCCCTTATATAAAAAATCATAGAATTCATAAGGTGCTTCTATACTTTCCCAACGACTGTAAATCATAAGCTGTAACACATAGGCAAGAATGGCATCAATAGAAAAAGGGTTGTTGCCCTGACAATGGAAAATGTGCTTCAATCGCTCTGTATCAAGATACCTTTCAGCCAATAACGGGTTTTTCTTTCCCTTGATCTGCGCCATCATGTTGGTAAAGTCAGCAGCACTGAAATTGCCGAGAACCGCATAAGCTTCGGCGTCCTTTCCGCTTTCCTTCGCCCGTAGGGATACCAGGTTATTTCGCAATTCGATTTCCCAGGGAAGATAATCAAGGACAAACCGGCACTTCAACTTTTGCGCCAATTCATAAAAATAAGTGTAATATCGATTCCATAGACTATCGTATATGTATGGGCGGCGAATACCCCGTTCCTTCTCCTCGATAAAGTCTTCAAGAAACGAGGGGAGATTTTTCCGGGTTTCGATATCTTCTCGTGTTAATACACCACCATCAGTAAAGATATCTCGATCCTGGTCGATTTGTTCCCAATTGGCGACATCGATCGACAGAAGCTGTGCTTCAAGTAGCGACTCGTCCCCACATTGTATATTCCGCTTGACCACTCCGATGGTCTCGGCCATCGTAAGCGACAGCTTTTCACCAAGCTCAACCGGTAATGGAGGAAGCAGGCATGCTAAATGATAATAAGCTCCCATCAGTCCCTATTTTTCCTCTGCAGCAAAGAAATATTTTCGAAAACGAGGGGAACAAAATCCCAACAAAACCTCTACCAAACCATCACCAAAGTTAAAGTGTTGCCCTGTCCCCTCAATGCCAATCTTGAATCCAAAGGATGTCTTGTCAGTAAACTGAACGACGAGAGGTGCCTCGGCCTTTTTGCGAAACTTTTCCAGAAACCATGATTCAAGTTCAGCCTTCTTGTTTTCAGGAAGAAGCACTTCAATCGTCTGGTCCTCGCCATGCACCTTGGTAAACTGAACAATAAGGATTTCGATCATCTTCTGTAAAAATTTGTCGTCACTGAAAGATTTTCTTACTTCTTCTTCAATAGTAGGCTCTACAATGGTCTTTTCCAGTCGTTCTTGCACCATAATAACAAAGTTGCGGGCCGCCGTGTCCAAATCGGTTTCCATCTGCTTTCGGGTTTCTTCAGCTTCCTTTCCTGCTGTTTGCTTAATTTTTTCAGCCTCGCTCTCAGCCCCTGTCGTGATCCTTCCGGCCTCCGTCTTGGCATCTGAAACGATTTTCTCAGCTTCAGCCTTTGCCGGAGAGAGGACCTTCTCAGTCAATTCACTGGTAATATCTCCCAATGTTTTTGCCATGATTATCCCTTTCGCCCCTTTCGTCCCTACCACCTTGACGAAAGAATGGTAAGGATGAGTATTTTACGAAATGTATCCTAACATAAAACCAGTTTTCAGGCTGAAGGATAAATAAAATCCACTTTACCGCATACAATCAACCTGAATGCAAAGCGCAACACATATACTTCAATTCTTTTTCAAAATCAAGTTTTTTAATTTTTAACGAAAATATATAAATATGCAGTATTTACAATGATGTAAATTTTTGGTAACGTTCAAAAGTGTTCGCATGGATATTTTTTGGGCTCGTGCAATCATGCACCTGGGGGATTTCTTTGTACTGAAAAAGTGCCCCACAAGTAAATAAAAACATAACAGATTTTAGAGCAATGTTAATGTTAAACGATTAATAATATCGGAA
>JAIWDV010000062.1:0-7878 GCA_048632525.1 Bacteroidales bacterium
ATGGGCATCAAGGTTAACTCATGTCCGTTATTAATGAAGAAGAAATATTCACCAGAATCCACAAATACAAAATATTCCGAAGCGAGGGGAACCTTTTTATTGATGTATATGAGGTCATTCTGGGAAAACCTGCTTATAAGTTTATGGCTGTACCGAATCTGTTGATTCAAGAGGCCGATAAGAAATACTTTGGAGTTGGAGACTCAAAAATATTGGCTCTTAAGGATTGTTTAAAAAAAATAAAAGATGTCTCCATTGGTGATATTGTGCCAACTGAAGGAGTAGAAGGACCTCAAACAAGCCCCCAGATTTTTTCTGAATCTGAGCAGGGATCGAAGTTATCAAGCCCATTTCGTAAACTGTCCAAAGCGTTTTCAAAAAGCAGAAAAGAAAGCCCTGGGAATGGTTCTTGACAGAGGGATCCAGGGTAGACTTACTCCACCTCTTTTACCTCTTGTGTAAACTTTTGCCATTAAGTTCAACGCAATTCCACACAAAAGGAAGGCATTTTCTTACCCATATTTTCTTAGCAGTTGTGCATGAGGGTTAACTTAATAAAATTATTGGGGAAAACCTTTCGCCTAATCCCATTTAATCTGGCACATTACTTGCTGAATCAATACAATAGACGTACCCCGCTGCGATGCTGGACGTGCATTTGGCCCGGTGAGAGATAATGAATTGCGTGATTAGAGTTTTCATCAAACGAAATTTGCCTGACTATTTTTTGGAGAATTTAGACTAATGAAAATAAAGCTAACAGTTTATAAATATGTTGTGGGAACGCTGGAGAGAGATTTCGCTTGTTTTGAGCAGGCCCGGCGAACTGCCGAACTTGCAGCTGAGAAGCATCTTGATATGTTACTTGAACCTGAGGTTGAGGTATCGGATGCCTGCGTGATTGACCTGTCCGATTTAGGGAAAGATGATATTCAGGAGGTTAATCCCTGGTATAATGTAAGTAGGGTGTAGTCCTACAAGTGATTCATTTGGATCACCCTCTCCACCCTGGATTGTGAATAAGGCAGAGTTGTCATTGATCCTGCCTTTTTTGGAACTTCCTTACGCCCTTAAAAATTCCTTTTCTCATGAACGATAATCTTATTGCCGATCAATAGTTCGATCTTATCTATGAGTTCCTGGCAAGGTAGTACTTTGAAACGATCGTGAGCGGCAATGACGATTTCCTTTCCATTGTTTGTATTCATCTTGAAGAGAAGGCTGCATTCACCGGGGTATGTAAACACGATATCCTGTAAGTCCTCCAAAAATTCCTTCGACACAGCCTTTTCGACGAGCCTTAGTTCGATGGCCTTTATAGCATTCTGCCTGACGGAATTCAGTGTGACGATATCCTGTGCAATGATCTTTGCTGAAGTGTCGCCCGTCTCCACACTCCCATTTATAAGTAAAGGGTCGTCGCTTTTAAGGAGCGGGGAAGTCCGGTTGAAAACGTCAGGGAAGACGATAACCAGAGTTGATCCGGTCAGGTCTTCTACGACCATGGTGGCCATCTTATCACCCCGCCTGGTCCGTTTCATTTTCAGATTTCCCACAACGCAAGCGATTTTGACTTGACTTTTGTCCTTCTGAGATGGGAGCTCCTGAACAGTACAGGTTGTGAATTGTTCTATCTCCCTTTTGAATCTCGCGAGGGGATGGCCCGTAATGTAGAATCCAAGGGCTTCCTTTTCCCTCCCCAGCTTTTCCTTGTCATCCCATTCATCACAATCGGGAAGTTCAATGAGTCCCCCGGATTGGCCATCTCTTAAGTCCAAAGACCCGAATATGTTAAGCTGATTTGGATCCTGGTTTGAGCCGCAAAATTTGAGCACATTGTCCAGGGCACCGAAAAGCCGCGATCTGTAAATACCGGTAAAATCAAAGGCCCCACACTGAATCAAACACTCCAAGACCCTGTGGTTTACTTTAGAACCTTCAATCCTCTTACAGAAATCAAGCAGATCGCGAAACGGCCCATGCGCCTCTCGCTCTTCAATGACTGATTCTAAGGCCTTCAAACCGACATTTTTGACGGCGGCAAGGCCGAAACGGATTTTTCCTTCTACTACAGAGAAATCGGCCTGGCTTTCATTGATATCCGGGGGTAGAATCTTTATCCCCATCCCAGGGCATTCGGCAATGTTTTTGATAGTTTTGTCCTGATTTCCCATGTCCTGGGTTAATAAAGCCGCCATGAACTGGACAGGATAGTTCGCCTTAAGGTATGCGGTTTGATACGCGATCATGGCATAGGCCGCGGAATGTGATTTATTAAAGCCATATCCACCGAACTTTTCTATTAGCATAAATAGCTTATCTGCTGTTTTGCGGGTAACGTCGTTTTCGGTGGCTCCTTCAATGAACCGTGCCCTGTGTTTCGCCATTACCTCGGGTTTCTTTTTCCCAATAGCCTTCCTGAGTTCGTCGGCCTCGGCAAGGGTATAGTTGGATAGAACCTGGGCGATCTTCATGACCTGTTCCTGGTATAATATCACCCCATAAGTTTCCTTTAGGATAGGTTCAAGCTGGGGAAGAAAATATTTGATTTTTACTTTCCCGTGTTTTCCATTCACAAAATCATCAACCATGTTGCTTCCCAGAGGGCCTGGTCTATAAAGAGCAACCAGGGCCACCAGGTCCCCGAATATCTCAGGTCTCAGTCTGCGCAAGAGCTCTTTCATACCAGCACTTTCCAACTGAAATACGCCGGTTGTTCTCCCGTCACTGCACAATTGATAGGTGGCATCGTCATCCAGAGGTATCTTGTCGATATCAATTTTTTTCTGAGTGGTTTCTTCGATGAGCTTGAGAGTCTGTTTGATGACCGTCAGGGTCTTTAGTCCAAGGAAATCGAATTTGATGAGACCCAGTTGCTCAATCCGATCCATGGTGTACTGGGTCATTATTTCATCCTTGGAGCCCTTAAAAAGCGGCAGATATTCCACAAGAGGCCTGTCCGAAATGACCACCCCGGATGCGTGAGTGGATGCGTGCCTGGCCAGACCTTCAAGGGCACGTGCTATCTTCAACAATTTCTTTCCAGGCCCTTCTCCTTCCTCAAGCCGTCTGAGTTCAGGTTCACCCTGTATAGCCTTATCCAAGGTGACCCCGGGACCTTCCGGGACCAGCTTTGCAATACGGTCTACCTCTCCTAAAGGGATATTGAGACTGCGACCCACGTCTCTTATGGCACCCCTTGCTTTCATGGTGCCGAAAGTGATGATCTGGGACACATTATTGCGGCCGTATTTTTCGGCCACATACTGGATAATTTCATCCCTGCCGTTGATACAGAAGTCAATGTCGATGTCGGGCATGCTTATTCTCTGGGGGTTCAGAAATCGCTCGAAGAGAAGCCCGTACTTGATGGGATCGATATCGGTGATATTGAGGCAATAGGCAACGAGTGAGCCTGCGGCTGATCCGCGGCCAGGTCCTACAGGAATATCACGGCGTCGGGCATGAGCTATAAAATCGGCGACTATCAAAAAGTAGCCAGCAAACCCCATGCTATGGATGATCTCAAGCTCAAAATCAAGTCTTTCACGGTATTCCCTGGCCACAGTTTCGGCCACATCGCCTTCTTCATCTTTTTTCTGTGCAAGCCTTTCCTTTAGCCCTTTCCGGGAGTCCTCGGTTAATAGCTCATTCAGGCTTTTTTCCCCTTGAACCTGAAATACGGGGTATTTATAACGACCGAACTCCATCTCATACTCACAAAGCCGGGCTATCTGGACAGTATTGGCGAGCGCATCTTCGTAACCCTGAAGGGCCTGTTCCATTTCCTGCCTGGATTTGAAATAAAATTCGTTACTTGAGAATTTGAGACGTTTTGTATCCTCAACGGTTCGGCCTGTCTGCACGCAAAGAAGCACATCATGGGCCTCAGCGTCTTCCTGGTTCAGGTAGTGACAGTCGTTCGTGGCAACAAGAGGGATAGAGAGGTCTTGAGACAGTTCTCTCAGAGCCCTGTTTAGTTTTATTTGTTCAGGCATTTTGTTGGCCTGTACTTCTAAGTAGAAGCGATCATTATCAAATATGCTGGTAAGTTCCTGCGCTTTCTCCCTGGCGGCGTCAAAACGGCCTGCATTGATAAGAAATGGGACATTTCCTTTGAGGCAGGCGGAAAGAGCAATGAGGCCTCCGTTAAATTCTTTTAAAAGCTCCATATCCACACGGGGGTGATAGTAAAATCCCTCCAAATGGCCCAAAGTCACAAGTTGACTCAGATTCTTGTACCCTTCCTCGTTCATAACCAGGAGGACCAGGTGATAGGCATTGGGACTTCCATCCCTTGACGGCGATCGATCCCGACGGTCCCCGGGGGCGACATATATTTCACACCCTATGATGGGCTTGATTCCGGCTTTAACTGCCTGGTCATAAAACTGTATGGCCCCGAACATATTTCCGTGGTCCGTGATGGCGACGGCGTCCATCCCCAGGCTGCGGGATTTCTTTAGCATTTGGTCAATGCGAATGGCACCATCCAGGAGGCTATATTCGGTATGGACATGAACATGAACAAATGGTTTATGATGTTTCACTGTATCCTCGGTCAGGTCCTTTTGGGGCTTGCGCAAGCCCTTGGTATTTCCTTAAAGAATGGTTATCTGTTGTAAGATAACTGAAAAATATGATACGGTAAATACATAAGATCTTCAAGCAGCAATTCTAATTATGGTCTCAATCTGGCCCTGCATTGGCAAGATTTAAAGGTTATAATTAGAATTTTTGACCTTCAAGGCTGTTTTAGGGAAGAAACAATACAATTGACCGTGTCACTAAATCAGGAGAAATAGACGTGAGCGCCGCCCAGCAAGGCAATCTGAAAAACCGACTTGAGAGATTGAAAGGCGAAAATAAGGCACTGAAAGAAAAACTAACATCTCTTAAGAAAGAGCATCGGCTTGTTGAAAAGGCACTAAGGGAAGGCCGACAATTGCTCAATAATACTCCTGTAGCCTTATTCCTCATCCAGGAGGGAAAGATTATCATGACCAATGAAACGGCCCGGGAGTGGTTAGGATATAAAGAGGAAGAGATCCTGAGCCGGAGCTTTTTGGATTTTGTGCATCCCGATTCCCTTGATAATGTAAGCGTGCTCTACCGCAAGATGATTTCAGGCAGATCGGTACCGGATATGTATGAAACCTATGTGATCAGGAAAGGTGGGGACACCCTGTACTGCGAGGTCCAGGTGAAGAAAATCAAGTTTCAGGGCCGAAGGGCGTTCTTGATGAACCTGATTGGTCTTGATCGCAGGATTCAAATGGAGCGGCAGCGCAGTCGATCGGAAAAAATGGAGGCACTTGTCCGTATGGCTTCAGGGTTGAGGCAAGAATTTATTGGCTGCATGAGTATTTTTGATAACAAATCCCCCCAACCCCGGAACCCGGGATCTCTTACAGATGCACAGTTTTTGGGATATTTAGAAAAGATTGAAAGTTTACGAGAAAAAGAGAACGCTATTCTTCAAAAGCTGGCCGTTTTAGCAAGGATCGAAAAAAATGAATCGGATGCTGTTCTTTTTGACTTAAAAAAAAATGTTCAGAATGCGGTTATGTCAATTTTTCCTAAGTCGAAGGAAGCCCCTACGCAAAGCGATGCCGAGATAAGTATTAAGACCTACTTGAGAAAACTTGCACCTGTGAGAGGGAATCCAAAAGAGATACAGAATGTTTTTCAAAGCATGATCTCAAACGCCGTTGAGGCTCTGCCGAATGGTGGAGAAATCTATTTGACCACAGAGGAAGATTCTGATTTTGCGTATGTTTACATACAGGATAATGGGCTGGGCATTCCGAAAGATATAAAGGGCAAAATTTTCGACCCGTTTTTCAGTACAAAAAGCGGCTCCTCCCCGGGCCTGGGATTGAGTATGGCTAATGCTATTGTAGGTCAGCACAGGGGGGAAATTGAGGTGATGAGCAATGAAGGGCAGGGAACCACTTTTATTGTCAAACTTCCTCTTGCGAAAAAGCCACAATCCCCTAAGGCCCGAATTGTCAGGAAAAGGATTAAAAACTCACATATTTTAATCATATCAGACGGGGGCATCTTTGAGGATCTGCTGTGCCAATTATTTATAAGCAAAGGTGGAAAAATCACTTCTGCTTCGAGCGGTGCCGAGGGTCTAAAGTTATTGAAGAAGAATAAATTTGATTTGGTTATTGTTGACTTAAATGCGCCCTATAATGAATACTCAAAAATCATTGCAACAATAAAGAAAATAGAACGAGGCTTACCGGTTGCACTGGTTGCTGGCGATGATAAGAAGAGACCCCTGCAAGCGCTAAAAAAACTTGGCGTAGACTTAATAATTGGCAGGCCTCTTGAAATGGATAGTACTTTAACCCTTATTTCTCAGGCACTATCTATAAGGAAGTCGTCCGAATGAGCACGCCCACGGAAAGCCCGGAAGCGCCTCTTGCTGAAAAGATGAGGCCGAAAAGACTTGAAGACATAGTGGGTCAGAAGCATCTCCTCGGCCCGGGCAGCTTTCTTCCCAGGGCCCTTAACAGCGGTCGCATATTTTCAGTGATTTTCTGGGGCCCTCCCGGTTCCGGCAAGACCACACTGGCCAGGCTGATGAGTGGGTATACTCGACTTCCTTTCTATTCCTTTTCCGCAGTCACTTCGGGGATCAAGGAACTCAGGCATATAATTGAAGAGGCAAAAATTGCAAAGGCAGGATCAGGTAAGCCAACGATTCTATTTGTGGATGAAATCCACCGGTTTAATAAGGCACAGCAAGATGCCTTTCTGCCTCATGTGGAAAGCGGGCTTATTATCCTGATCGGCGCAACCACACAAAATCCCTCCTTTGAGGTCATCCCTCCCCTGCTTTCAAGGGCCAGAGTAATGGTTCTCAACCCTTTGGGAAAGGAAGAACTCAAGACACTCATGCATCGAGCCCTAAGGGACAAAGAGTCGGGCTTTGGTATGCTGGATATTGAATTCACACCAGATGCCATCGAACACCTGGTTGATTGCTCTCAGGGTGATGCCCGCGTAGCCCTTAACAATCTGGAAGCGGCGGTTTATTATGCCCTGGATGGCCGGGGCAATGGGCCAATTCAGGTTGCCCTTGATGACGTGGAAAAGGCACTCAGCAAGAAGGCATTGTTATATGATAAAGATGGAGAGGAACACTATAATCTAATCTCCGCCTTCCACAAAAGCCTCAGGGGAAGCGATGAGCAGGCCTCAATCTATTGGCTTTACCGGATGCTCATGGCAGGTGAAGACCCTCTTTTTATCGGGCGGAGGATGATCCGGTTCGCGGCCGAGGATGTTGGCCTCGCTGACCCCAATGCCTTACAGGTGGCCCTTGCAGCTTTTGATTCCTGGCAAAGGCTGGGTCCTCCGGAAGCTGAAGTGATTTTGGCACAGGCTGCCGCTTATCTTGCCTCTGCACCCAAAAGTAATGCCCTTTATCTGGCAGAGAGATCCGTAAAAGAAGAGATCAAGAGATCAGGGTCCCAGCCTGTCCCCCTTCACATAAGGAATGCACCTACCACCTTGATGAAAAGGCTGGGATACGGACGAGGATATCTTTATCCACACAATTATTCTGGCGGATGGGTAAAACAGGAATATCTCCCGAAAAAGGTCAAGAACAGAATTTTCTACAGACCCACTGACAGGGGATTTGAAAAGGAGGTCCGCAAAAGGATGGAGGGGCGGAGAAAAAGCAACCGCCAGTAAGAAGGCGGATCTTCGATTTTCCATTACTCCAGCACTCCATTACAGTACTCCTCAGGTCCAACTTTTGACAAAATTGGGCATCTTTCAGCAAATTACGGCAATCCTTTGAGTTGGGCTTTTTGATGGAATTGGGTTAACTATTGAGAATTTAGGGTTATATTGCCT
>JAIWDV010000063.1:0-7854 GCA_048632525.1 Bacteroidales bacterium
TGTCCAGCAATTCTAATTTTGGCTTTAAGATACTTTTATAGAACATGAATCCTGTTTGGGTGGCCATGGCAAGGCGCGTCAAGCTCATTCTTTGTTCAATGGCCAAAATTAGAATTGCTGTGGTGCAAGTGATTGTAACAAATTACTATCACTGTATTATTTTATATGTGGATTATTCTGGACGGGACTTTTGATAAACGCTATTCTATGAACTCAAGCATTTCAAGTCGGTCTTGGCCAGGGGTTTTTGCAATGCTGGACGCTTGATGCTGTGTATTGAATGGATGCGGAGCTTCGCAGGAGTTCGAACGTGTTAAAAAGGCTCAAGGTATTCAGAAGATGGAAATGGCGCAAGCCAAAAACCTCCAAGGAAGATATAAACGAGATCTTTCGGTTCAAATACTCCATGTTTAAGGAATTGTTGGCTTCCAATACCGAGGTTCTAAACATTATCTCGGACATTGAAGAGAAGCTTCAGGGTCAAGAGATCTTCGGTATGTCATATGTACGTGCCAAGTCGACACGCGCTATCTTTTCCACCTCTCGCATGGTCAAGTGCCTGAATGCCCTTTCAAACAACAGCTATGACTCGCTAAATGGTGTGTTGGGAAAGATCAATGAAAAGATAAAAGCGGAGTTGGGCAAAAGGAAGGAAATCCCCTTTACTGAACTAATCTTGCCCTATTCTGAGGTGACTAAGGAGATGGTGGATTGGGTAGGTGGCAAGAATGCCCACCTGGGGGAAGTATACAATCTCGTGAAACTCCCCATACCTGAAGGGTTTGCCATTACCACCCACGCCTTTAATTCCTTCTTTGCTCACAACGATCTTGTTGATGAGATCAACAAGAAAAAGATAATGATAGACCCGGATGATCCGAAAACAGTAAATCGCGTCAGTGAAGAAATCCAGAGGCTAATCATCCTGGCCCGGGTTCCTCCTGAGCTGAATAAGGCCATCCTGTCTGCCTATGGTAGGATCGATGAAGCGACCCGAAAAATGGAACCAAGTCGTTCCTCCCCAAAGGTATCGATGCGAAGCAGTGCCATCGGAGAGGACAGCGAGTTGTCTTATGCCGGTCAATACCTGTCCACATTGAATGTACCGCCGGATAAACTGATCCAGACATACAAGTACATTGTGGCAAGCCTGTATACCCCGCGGGCCATATTCTATCGCAAGAACAAAGGGATTCGGGATGAAGATATTGCCATGAATGTGGCATGCCTTCAAATGGTGGAATCCGTGGCCAGTGGGGTGATGTATTCGCGGCATCCCTTTAACTTGTTGGAAGATAACATCATCATTACCGCTGTATGGGGCCTGGGACCCTATGCCGTTGATGGAGTTATAACGCCGGACACTTACACGGTTGCCAAAGATGAAAGGGGCAGCATCCTTCAAACCAAGATCTCCGAGAAACCCGTCCAATTGGTCAGTAGTCCAAATGGTGGTCTTGTAGAAGTACCTGTAGCCATGGATAAACAGCGCAAATCCTGTCTGTTGCCAGAGCAGGTCCGGACCCTGGCCAAGTATGCCATCAGACTGGAAAAACACTTTCAGTGCCCCCAGGACATCGAATGGGCCCTTGACGTCGAGGGACGGCTTATTGTGTTACAGACCCGGCCTCTTCGTGTAGAAAGTCTTGAAAAGAACGGCATCAAACAGGGTACCCCTAGGTTGTCCGGATATTCTTTATTGGTAGAAAACGGTGTGGTGGCCTTTCCGGGTGTGGGATTTGGCCCGGCCATTCACATCCGTTCAGATGAAGACCTCATGACCTTTCCTGAAGGCGCTGTCCTCGTAGCCAAGCATTCGACGCCAAAATTTGTTATTGCCATGAAAAAGGCCCAGGCTATTGTCACTGACTCAGGTAGCGTGGTCGGACACTTGGCCTCTCTGGCCAGGGAATTTGCGGTGCCCTCCATATTGAATGCCAAAGTGGCAACCGCCACTATCCCCCCTGGGACAGAAATTACAGTAGACGCCTATTCAGGAAGGGTATACCGGGGTAAGGTTCCGGAATTACTTGCCATACAAATGCGCAGGGAACCTCACATGAAAGACGCTCCTGTGTATCAGACTTTGAAGCAGGTGGCTGACCTGATCGTACCGCTGCACCTTTTGGATCCTGAGGCTTCCTATTTTTCACCGCAATCATGCCAATCACTACATGACATCAGTCGGCTTGTACATGAGTTCTCATACACTGAGATGTTTAAAATAAGCGAGGTTATTTCCTACAAGGGGGGAGGCGCTGTGAAGTTAGCTGCCCATATCCCCCTGGACCTCCATATTATTGATTTGGAAGGCGGTCTTACCGGGATAATTGAAGGCGCTAAAAAGGTGACCATGGATTATATCGCCTCTACTCCCTTCAAAGCGCTCCTTAAGGGGATGATGCATGAAGATTTACGTAACCATGAGCCTCGACCCATTCACCTTAGAGGGCTTATGTCGGTCATGAGCGAACAGATGTTATCACCCCCCGTTAACACCGGAAAAAGGTTTGGTGAACGCAGCTACGCGATTATTTCTGACAAGTATCTCAATTTTAGTTCCCGGATCGGGTACCACTACAGTGTCTTGGATTCATATTGCGGCGAGACTATCAACAAGAATTACATTACCTTTTCCTTCAAGGGTGGCGCAGCAGATGATATTCGAAGAAATCGGCGTGCCCGCGCCATCGCCAACATATTGAAAGCCCTTGACTTTTTGGTGAAAGTAAATGGAGATAGAGTGGCTGCTCGGTTTCAAAGATACGAGCTTGCTGTGATTGAAGAAAAGTTGGAGATGGTAGGTCGGTTGCTTCAATTCACCCGGCAGATGGATATGTTGATGAATAGCGAAGCCAGTGTGGAGGGGGTAGCAAAGGCTTTCTTGGAAGGAAACTATAGACTCAATCAAGCCTTTTTAGACAGAGCGAGTGGAAATGAGTAGGAGGAGTTTGGCTCACTCCAGCAGGAACTATGTCTGCTTGCTCCGCACAAGCAGGTATTGATTCAGGACTACTTCTCAATCATCTTTCTGATTTCTGCTTTTCGGGCTCTTTCTTCTCTATCTGTCTTCAATTCGTAAGCCCTATCTATTTTCTCAATCAATTCCTCAAGCTCACACGGCTTCAGGAGATATTCGTAGGCCCCCCATTTCATTCCATCCATAGCCGCATCAACCGAAGCGTGCCCACTAAGAATGATAACCTCAATTCCCGGATTAACCTTCTTCAGTTCCCGTAAGGTTTCTATGCCGTCCAATCCCGGCATTTTTACATCCATAACGACCACATCAAATGGTTTTTCATTTATTACTTCTAAGGCCTTCTCACCGCTCGGAACACCGGTTGCGTCTATATTTCGTTTATTGAGGCGCTTGATCAAGGTCTCTAAAAAGTCTTCTTCATCATCCACGACTAAAAGTCTGAAACTATCCATGTGAATCTCCTCCGCAAATGGTCTCCAGTGGAGTTATTGACTGCTTTTTTTAAAGAATTCTTAACTGCCATCACCAATTATCCTGAATCTCGATCCTTCAGATCTCGGTAAAAACACGACAATAACACTAAGTGCAAATGCCGGGCATGGCTGGAATCCCTTGTTCTTAAAAACATCTTTTCCTTAAATTTTAATATCCCTTACTTCGATGATGGATCAGACGATTTTTTCTTGTGGTAAGTCTCCCTGATCATTGATAAGGAGTCGCTTTTCGGGGAAAAAGTATAGGAAAAATTGACCTTGTGTGTCAAGCCAAATTCAGCCTGGAATGTTTTATCTGCTGTCCCACATTCTGTGCTGCTTTCGAATTTTTACAATTTGTAAAATTATCCGACAGAAAGAGCTTTCCCCCAATAAAAGGCCACAGGGCCTTTTTCAGTTTTTATCCATTGTTTTCAGCCTGTTAACGACATCAGAATCGGCTTTTATTGTTTGGCACGCCTGTTGCTGTTTATTTGCAAATAATTGCGTAGCCCTGGGAGATAGAGCACAGGTCTTGCTTTTATATCCCTAATTCTATATGTAATGAGAGGATCCGGTGGGAAGACAATTCACAATTTTAATATCCGATCGGAATCGCAATGTAAGAGAGTTCTTGCAGCGTGAGATGATGGCGGAAGGGTACCGGGTTCGCCTGGCCAAAAGTGGCCGAGAGGTCTTGGAATGGGCTTACCATCACGAATCTATTGACCTTGTCATCCTGGATTTGGATTTACCTGATGCAAGCGAAATGGCCATTCTTGAAAAGCTTGAGGATCGAATCCCGACTCTGCCAGTAGTAATTCATGCCTTCCTCTCAGACTACGACAACCATCCGGCTGTTTTGAATGCAGCGGCTCTTGTGGAAAAAGAGGGAAACAGTGTTGAACGACTCAAGAAGGTAGTCGCTGAAATCCTGGGAAAGTTGGATGTAGAACCCTGATATGGATAAAAGCAAGCGCGAATATCGTGATTATTACCACTCATTGACCAGAAACATGCTGTTGACCGTTATCATTGTCTCCTTTACACCAATGATCCTGGTTGGCGGCATCATCCTTTATCAGTTCCAAACGTCCTACCATGAAAAGGTTCACGCCCACCTTGAAGAGTTAGTCCAGAAGCACAAACAAAATATTGACAGTTTCCTACAGGAAAAACTGGGGGACATCCGGTTTCTGGCAGATAATTTTACCTTTGAGGAATTGCGTGATGAAACATGTCTGACGGACAAACTGGAATCACTTCAGAAGGAATTCGGCCTCGTCTTTGTGGACCTGGGAGTGATAAGTGAAAACGGGATCCAAATCGCTTATGCCGGACCGTTTAAACTGGGGAAGGCCCTGTATTCGCAGGCCGACTGGTTTCAAAAGGCCATGAAAAGCAAGTATTTTATAAGCGACGTTTTTCTGGGTCTGCGCGGACTTCCTCACTTCATCGTAGCTGTGAGAGACAATTGGATGGGGGGAAAGTGGATATTAAGGGCGACAATAGACTTTGTGGCATTTAATAGCCTTGTGGAAAACATTCGCATTGGTGAGACCGGATTCGCCTTTATCCTGAACAAGGAGGGAAAATTCCAGACAAAGCCGCTTCTCGATATCGTAACCACCAGAAAACCTTATATTGATTTTCTCAGTGACCGGAATACAACAAAGGACGAGATTCACGTTGTTGAACGAACCGACGAATCCGGGCATAAAAACATATACGTGGCAGCCTCCCTCAAGAATGGTGATTGGCTCCTTGTGTACCAGCAGAGGGCATCAGATGCCTTTTCGGATTTCCGAAGAACCCTGAGGGTAGCCCTTATCATTATGCTTTTGGGTGGTCTCGGCATCATAACCATGGCATTTATACTGTCAAGAAGGATGGTCAACCGCATTGCCAGGGCAGATCGGGAAAAACAGATGATGAACAAGCAGGTTGTTGAGACAGGCAAGCTCGCTTCAGTAGGTGAACTGGCCGCGGGTATAGCACATGAAATCAACAATCCTGTGGCCATTATGGTTGAAGAGGCAGGCTGGATCGAAGACATCTTAGAAGACGAAGAATTCCAGGAGAGCGAAAACCTGGATGAGTTCACCAGAGCATTAGAGCAAATTCGAACCCAGGGAAGGCGCTGCAAGGAAATAACCCACAAACTACTCCATTTTGCAAGGAAAACCGACTCAAGAATCCAGGAAGTTCAGATAAATGATCTAATCGAGGAACTTGTGGCGCTCTCCGCCCAAAAGGCAAAATATAGTAATGTGACCATCAATACAGTCCTTCAAAAAGACCTGCCCCCGTTACAAGTGTCCGAGACAGAGGTTCAGCAGGTCTTTCTTAACCTTATCAATAACGCCCTTGATGCCATGGAGAAGAAAGGCGGGGTCATAGATGTAACTACCTTGATGGAAGGGGATCATATCGCTGTTCAAGTAGCCGATAACGGCCCTGGCATTCCGGAAGCCAACCTGGCTCGGATATTTGATCCGTTTTTTACTACTAAACCGGTTGGCAAAGGAACCGGCCTGGGTTTATCCATCTGTTATGGCATTATCAAGAAAATGGGAGGGGAAATAGACGTTCACAGCGTAATGGGAGTGGGGACAACTTTCCGTGTCCTGATACCTCTTCCAAAACAGGATGAATCTCAAGAAGAAGATTCGGCCGAAGAAACGGATACTCACTAATGTGGCAGGGAACACTTTAAAATCTTTTAAAAAAGGAGAATAGCATATGCCCTTAGCAAACGTGCTCCTGGTAGATGACGAGGTCCCTTTTGTGGAAACCATGACAAAGCGTCTGACCAAAAGGGACCTCCGCATTACCTCCGCCTTTAATGGACAGGAGGCCTTAGATAAACTTGAGGAAGATCGCAGCGTTGAAGTTGTTATCCTCGATGTCAAGATGCCGGGTATGGATGGCAATGAAACCCTGAGGGAGATCAAGCGAAGATATCCCTTAGTGGAAGTTATCATGCTCACCGGCCACGCAACAGTTGAATCGGGAATTGAAGGAATGAAAATGGGAGCCTTTGATTACCTGATGAAGCCCTGCGATATGGATCAGCTCATTTCCAAGGTGAAAGAAGCTGCCGCCAAAAAGAGGCAGCATGAGGATAAGATAATCGAGGCGCGCATGAAGGAGATCACCTCACGCCGCGCTTAGGGGAAAAGGCATGTCCGTGAAGGAAAGCGTTCAGACAGATCCTATAAGGCTTCTTATCGTGGATGATGAGGTGGGGTTTGTAAATATCCTCGCCAAAAGGCTAAGCAGAAGAAATATGGAGGTAACCTCTGCCTACACCGGCACCGAGGCCATCCAGATACTTCGCAAACAGGATTTTGATGTGGCTGTTCTGGATCTAAAAATGGAGGAGATGGATGGAATCGAGGTCCTCAAGATATTTAAGAAAATGGACCCGAAGATGGTGGTCATAATGCTCACGGGCCATGGCTCGGAGCAAGCCGCCAGAGAAGGTATTGAATTCGGCGCCTTTGATTATCTTACAAAGCCATGTGAGCTTGAAGAGCTTTTGGCCAAAATCAGGGAGGCTTATCAGGAACGAAATAGGGACTAAACAGCAAAAAGTCAGGAGGAAAAAGGAGTGAAAACGCTTTTCAGAACCACGGGATTCCAGCTTGCCATCGCATTTGCGCTTGGGGCGATTGTTCTTCTCTTACCAAGACCGGAAGGAACGAAATTTGCGATAACCGGTGATGACAACCACGCATTCTTTCAGCATATCAATCAGCACTTCACCTTGGTTCCCACCGAAAAAGACCAGAGCACAGAGTATATAGTGGAGGCAAAAAATCCTGGGGACCCGGAGTCTACCGCAGCATTTCTGCAAGAAAAAGCCGCGGAATTGAAAATGACCGGACTCAAAGTAGATTACGTTGATGGCCTTTCTCCAAAGGCCAAGAGGTTCCTGGCTATCCTGGCGGTACTGGTTTTTCTCTTTGTGCTGGAACCTATCCCTCTTGAGATCACGGCAATCTGTATTGCCGTATTTTTGGTGATTATGGGAATTGGCGACGTTAAAGAGGCCTGGGCCCCTTATATGCACCCTGTAGTGGTATTTATCATGTGCTGCCTGATCTTTGCCATCTCCCTGGAGAAGGCCGGTCTTACAAAGCGATTAGGGTATTTTATCGTCAAAAAAGCCGGAAACAGCGTGATAAGATTTACCTTTATCATCGCCATAGGGCTTGGCATCTCTTCCTCCTTTATGCATGATGCAGCGGCCTGTGCCATAGGCATTGTAACTATGCTCCCATTGATGAGGGCCGTGGGCATTGAGCCGCATACCAACACGGCAAAGTTTATGATGCTGTCCCTGCCGTTTGCCTGCTCCTGCGGAGGCATGGGAACCCTCGTGGGCGGGGGCCG